>USMA01000303.1 GCA_900555765.1 uncultured Collinsella sp. | reverse complement strand
CCACTTAATGTGGCCTCCGTCGTGAGCAGGACTGTAGAGCAGGAAACTTAACCCCCGCCCCGGAGCCCAGCGGGCAACCCCTCCCTTGTGCTCTATCACGCTAAAGTGTATGATTCTGAACGTTACATGACTCACTTTACTTAACTAAAGTGCCACCAAGGGGGAATACCATGAATACCGATATATCTCGTCGTCAGTTTGTTGGTCTAGCCGGCTCGCTCGCCACGGTGCTCGGCCTTGGTCTTGTCGGTTGCGGCGGTGGTGCCGGCAAGGGCTCCGCTGCTGGCTCTGCCGCGGCCAAGGATGTAAAGGGCGCTGCGGAGTCCAAGAAGCTCGTGGTGGGCTTTGATAAGTCCTACCCTCCGTACGGCTTTGTGGGCGACGACGGCGAGCACACCGGCTTTGATCTCGATCTGGCCAAGGCTGTTGCCGATAAGCAGGGCTGGGAGGTCAAATACGAGGCCATCGACTGGGACGCCAAGGATACGCTGCTTAACTCGGGCGCCATCAACTGCATCTGGAACGGCTTTACTATGGAGGGCCGTGAGGACGACTACACATTCTCCGAGCCGTACATGCTCAACGAGCAGGTGCTCGTGGTCAAGAAGGACGCGGGCATCAAGAGCTGGGACGATCTTGCCGGCAAGACTGTGATTACCCAGCCCGATTCCGCTGCGCAGGATGTACTCGAGGGTGACCAGAAGGATCTGGCGGCGACGTTTGCCACGCTCGACACCATCGGCGAGTACAACACGGCCTTTATGCAGCTCGAGAGCGGCGCAGTCGATGCCGTGGCCTGCGTCCTTTCGATTGCTCAGTATCAGCTTGCCGCCAAGTCCGATGCCTATACGCAGCTCGACAAGCCGCTGTCCAGCGAGCACTACGCCGTCGGCTTTAAGAAGGGCGACACCAAGTCGGCCGACGCCGTGACCGAGTCGCTCAAGGCGCGCTACGAGGATGGCACGGTCAAGGACCTCTGCGATAAATATTCAAGCTATGGTTTGTCTTTCGATAATTGGGTGCTCAAGTAATGTCTATTCAGGTCATGATGCAGATGCTTGGCCAGGGATTCTTGGTCAGTTTGCAGTTGTTTGTGCTGACGCTGCTGGGGTCGATTCCGCTGGGAATCCCCGTGGCGTTTATGCGCATGAGCAAAATCGCGCCGCTTCGCTGGATTGCGCGCATCTATATCTCGGTCATGCGCGGCACACCGCTCATGCTGCAGATGTTTGCCATCTACTTTGCCCCGTACTACGTGTTTGGCATTTCGCTCACGCCTGATTCCAAGTGGACGGCGTGCGTCGTAGCGTTCATCATCAACTACGCCGGTTACTTTGCCGAGATCTATCGCTCGGGCCTGCAGTCCATTCCGCGCGGTCAATACGAGGCAGCCGAGGTGCTGGGCTATTCGCGCATGCAGACGTTTCTGTATATCGTGATGCCGCAAACGACATATCTCTCGAATATGCCTTGCCGAAGTTTCCCTTGCTGTCAACATACGGGTGCAGAAGCGCCTCGTTGCCCCTTGCAAGTCTTACCATCGTTTCGTATATTGCCATATCGCCGTGCGGATTTAATTTCATTGTCTGTCCGACAATGTTCGCCGACTTCGTTCTTGCCCCCGTAAGCAGACCCATCTTGTACATCGTATACAGCAGTTTTCTGTGCGACGGCTTGAAACCGTCAATTTCGGGGAGCGCACGGGAAACTATAACGCTCATTGCATACGGCATATAGTTTTCGGTCAGCGTATCGGTTATCGGCTGATTTTCGACAATGCCTGCACCCTCTATATAAGCGCTTTTATTCGGAGCGACCTTCTTCTCGCTCTTTTCGTTCTTTCCTTTTCTCAAAATCTATACCTCTTTTTAGCTTTATACCCTGCTCAGAGCGAAAACTCTTTTTTCAGCTTTTCAAAGCGTTTCTCGTATTTATCTCTTATGGGGAGCGTTGTATTCTGTAAAACGTGTTGCAGAATATCTGCGTCTTTCAGCACCTCATCAAGCGGAAG
>USMA01000302.1 GCA_900555765.1 uncultured Collinsella sp. | reverse complement strand
CGCAACCAGCTCAAATAGATCGAGGCCGAGCTCGACAAAAAGCGTGCCCGCTATGACGAGCTTATGGAATTGATGGCAAGCGAAGAGCTTTATGCCGATCAGGACAAGTTCAACGCCGCGCTGGGGGAATATAACGGCCTTAAGCAAGAGCTGCCCAAGCTCGAGGACGAATGGCTGGAGCTTTCCACCCAGATCGAAGAGGAGACCGCGCGTGAACTCTCGTAAGGCCGCTGCCGTGGCGATGAGCATCATCGCCATCGCTTGCCGCACCTGCGGCATCTTTATGAGCGCGATGACCGTGCTGCTGTGCTTTAGCGGCCTCACCGCTAAGCTGCAAATCGTGGGCTTTGTCGTTGAGCTTTCGCGCGCCCTGCCTAGCGCCATTGCCGGCTACGGCGTCATTACATCGCCTTTTGGCGGTGTGTTCCGCCTGGATTACGCCATTGTGGCCGTCATTTTGTTTGTGGCCGACTACCTGCTCACGCGCGCCTCGCGCCGCGTCCGCTAGGGGAGTGCAATGTCCAACAGCTACCTGATGAACCTACTCGCCAGCGCCGTCGCCGTCATCGTGGGCATCGTCATCCACGAGAGCGCGCACGCCGCCGCAGCCTGGGCGCTCGGCGATAAGACGGCGCGTTCACGCGGCCGCGTTTCGCTCAACCCGCTCAACCACATCGACCCGTTTGGCACCGTCCTCCTGCCGCTGCTGATGCTCGCCGCCGGCGGCCCGGTGTTCGCCTTTGCCAAGCCCGTGCCCGTCTACCTCAACAACCTCAAGCATCCCAAGCGCGACGAGGTCCTGGTGAGTGCGGCCGGCCCTGCATCGAACATCGCACTCGCGTGTCTCGCGGCCGCCCTTATGCACGCTACGTACAGCAACCTCTATACCAGCATGTCCTTTGCCGTGGCGTCCCAAATCATGAACTTCGGTGCCACGTTCATCGTGGTCAACCTGTCGCTCGCGTTCTTTAACCTCATCCCGATCCCGCCGCTCGACGGCTCGTCGATCATCGTACCGTTCCTCAAGGGCAAGGCGCTCGCCAACTACTATCGCCTGCAGCAATACGCCATGCCGATCCTTATCATCGTGCTGTACTTGCTGCCCATGTGGACCGGCATCGACGTAATCGGCCGCTATTTCGACGTTACCGTGTATCCGCTGGCTGAGCGGCTGCTCGACTTCGCAATCGCCGGCATCTAGGGTAAACTTACAGGTCGACCGTGTAAAACGGTCGCAACATGCACCCAAACCGCGCCGCGAAGGCGCCGTCAAAGGAGGTCGAAAATGTCGTATCGCGTGTCGACGCAGGTCTACAGCGGACCGTTCGACCTGCTGCTCCAGCTGGTAACCCGCCAAAAAGTAGATATCGGCGCCATCTCGATCAGTGAGGTGGCCGAGCAGTACCTTGCCGAGGTCGAGCGCATCGAGGCGCTAGACCTAGATGTGGCGAGCGACTTTTTGCTGGTCGCGGCAACCCTTTTGGACATCAAGGCCGCCTCGCTGGTGCCCCAGGAGGCCCCCAGCAAATCCGTCGACGATGACGAGGACGACGAAGACCTCGAGGAACTCAGCGCACTCGACGGCGATGCCCTGCGCGAGGTCCTGATTCAGCGCCTGATCGCCTACAAGCAGTTTAAGGGTGCGGCGGCGGCCCTTGGCGCGCGCATGCAGGCCGAGAGCCGCATGCATCCGCGTGTGGCCGGCCCCGACCCCGAGTTTTTGGGTCTTATGCCCGACTACCTGGCCGGCATCACGCTGCGCGGCCTCGCCGTCATCTGCGCCGACCTGGACGGCAAGCGCCAGACCTTTCTGCTGGAGGCCGAGCACGTGGCACCGCATCGCGTTCCGCTCGACCTGACGGTGGCCTCGGTCGACCGCTTTACCATGGCGCACCAAACCTGCACCTTCCGCGAGCTGATGGACGGCGGTATCTTCTCCTATGAAGTGAAAATGATCAAGCCCAGCCGCTGGATCTTCGAGGAACTGCTGTACCGCTATGGTATCAACCGTGAGGAAGC
>USMA01000301.1 GCA_900555765.1 uncultured Collinsella sp. | reverse complement strand
GTTGGCGGGACTTTTTGCAATGTGGGCACTTTGGTAAACAGATGTCTTTGAGCGCGCGGCGAGTGCGTCGGGGTCGCTGTGGTTCCCCGGCTTTATCGACTACGCGCGCGAGCGCACGATGACAGCTACGCCCGACGCCGCCTATCTGTCGCTCGGTAAAAAGGAAACCAAGACGCCCAACCGCATGATGCGGCACGTACTCGACGATACGCGCGCGATGGAAGAGCTGTTTATCGAGCGCGACATTCCAACAACGCTGGAGCTCAACCCTGGCAATCACTTTGCCCAAACTGACCTGCGCATGGCGCGCGGCATCCACTGGATACTGACGCATTAAAAATGGCGTCCGCGCGCATATGTAAGCCGAGCGGGAACATGCGCGGGCGGCCGAGCGACGATGCATCGTAGATGGCATCGGTGACGGCGGGCGTCGAGGAATGGGACATGGAAGTCCTTTCATGATGGAAGGGCGATCAGGCATATCGGATAACCTGCCCGAACGATACGATCCGAACCATTGTACGTGATACGCCATGTCTCGCACGCGCCGTCACCTGCAAACGGTAGCGTTACTTCCAAACGCGCTCGGAAATGCGCTTGACCAGCGCGATCTTTGCCCACTGTTCGTCCTCGGTCAGTTTGTTGCCAATCTCACAGCTGGCAAAGCCGCACTGGGGCGACAGGTACAGGTTCTCGAGCGGCACATACTTTGCGGCCTCGTGGATACGTTCGACGATGGCATCCTCGTCCTCGAGCTCAGCGGCCTTGGTGGTCACCAGGCCCAGCACGACCTTCTTGCCGGGAGCAACATACTTGAGCGGCTCAAAGCCACCGGCGCGCGGCGTATCGAACTCAAGGTAGAACGCGTCGACATCCTCGTGCGCAAACAGGTACGGTGCAATGGGATCGTAACCACCCTCGAAGGCATACGTGGAGTGATAGTTGCCGCGGCACACGTGCGTGTTGATAACCAGATCGTCGGGCTTGCCCGCGATGGCAGCATTGTTGAGCGCCACGCCCAGCTCGCTCACCTTTTGCAGGTCAACCGGACTCATGCCGGTCTTGGACACAAAGTCGGTATCGCAATAGATGCCCCAGGTGCAGTCATCAAATTGGATGTTGCGGCAGCCCGCGGCATACAGGTCGGCAATCACGGCGCGGTATGCTTCGGCAATGGCATCGGCGAGCTCTTCGTCGGTCTTATAGACGGCACGCAGGCTCTCCTGCTGGCCATCACAGCGGTCGAGTGTGACTTCGGAGAACGTCTGGATCGGCGCCGGAATGGTCTGGCGCGCGATCTGGCCCTCACCCTCGAGCGACTTGACAAATTTGAAGTGCTCGACGAACGGATGGTTCTCGCCGCTAATGGGACCGGTTACCACGGCGGTGTCGGCAGTAGTCTCCTCATCGTGAAACATGTAGCCCGTGCGCGAGGCGCGGCGCTCAATGCCGTTGAGTCCCCACATAAAATCGAGGTGCCAGTAGCTGCGGCGGAACTCGCCATCGGTAATCACCTGCAGGCCGGCAGCCTTCTGCTTGGCCACTAAGTCGCGGATGGCCTCGTCCTCGACGGCCTTAAGGCCGGAAGCGTCGAGTTTACCCGCGACATAGGCGGCACGGGCATCCTTTACAGCCTGCGGACGAAGAAAACTGCCGACGATATCGGCGCGAAACGGCGCGTTCGGTTGAATCGAAGTGCTCATAGATATCTCCCTTTGCATTGGTTGCTTTACTGGGACAGAGTATGAGCGCTCATATGGTCATCGTAAAATATACGTTTATAACAGTTTGATATAGATGCTTCCTATATCAGTCTGGACTGTCATAAAGAGACTTGAACCGTGCGGAGCACAGCAGCCTAGATATGCTGACGAATCGCGTCGATATAGGCCCGACCGTAGCGCGTGAGCGTCGTGTTCTTGCGCGTGATGATGCCAATCTCCATGTACTCGTCCACGTCGAGCGGAATCGAGATAATGCCGGGGCCGTTGCGCTCGTGGCTGATCACGCACGAGCATACCGT
>USMA01000300.1 GCA_900555765.1 uncultured Collinsella sp. | reverse complement strand
CAAGCCTGGGCATTGTGCCGCTCGGTTTTACCAAGCACCAAAACCGCTTTAGCTGGTCCTACAGCGACAAACCCGAGCTCGCGCGCGAGACCATTGCCATGATCCGTCCCTACCAGGACCGCGCCTTCGAACGTTTTGGCCGCCACACCTTCCAGATGAGCGACGAGTTCTACCTGGACGCCGGCATCGATCCGCCCGAGGCGGACTTTTACGACGGCTATCCGCAGTACTACGACGGTATCGGCATGATCCGCTCATACCTAGACGAGACGGACGATGTGCTCGCCGCCGATGCCGAACGCCTGGCCCGCGTCCGCGAGGCCATCGCCACTCGCAGCCAGCACCTGCGGGGCCGCGCGGGCGCCAGCGCACGCGACACCGTGGCACGTTTCGTGGAATCGCCGCAGGGGCTCGCCGGCACCGTCACGGCCATCAAGAATCGCTACTTTGGCGGCAACGTGGACGTGACCGGCCTCATCGTCGCCTGCGACATTCTGGAACAGCTGCCGCAGGACCTCTCGGGGGTTATGCTCTTTGTGCCTAAGCTCATGTTCAACGCTGACGGCATGACGCTTGACGAGTATCATCGTGACGATTTACTCGCAAGCCGTACCAGTCGCGGCGCCGAGGTTCATGTGGTGTCGACCATGCCGCATGAGCTGCTCGATACCCTGGAGCACATCCTTGGCATTGTGCCTGCCGACTCTAACACTTCCACTGACCCTACCCATTAAAGGAGTGCAGATGAAACCTATCGTCGCCGTCGTCGGACGCCCCAACGTGGGCAAGTCCACGCTCGTTAACCGCCTGGCCCAGACCTCGGACGCCATCGTCCATGAGTCCCGCGGCGTCACGCGCGACCGCTCGTACCACACGGCCGATTGGAACGGCCGCGAGTTCACCATCGTCGACACGGGCGGCATCGAACCGCTCAAGAGCGATGACGTCTTCGCCACGTCCATTCGCGACCAGGCCCTCGCCGCCGCCGAGGAAGCCGCCGTCATCCTGTTTGTGGTCGACGGCCGCACCGGCGTCACCGAGGAGGACGAGTCGGTCGCTCGCATGCTCAAGCGCTGCGACAAGCCGGTCTTTCTGCTGGTGAACAAGCTCGACAACCCCGATCGAGAGAACGACAGCATCTGGGAGTTCTATTCGCTCGGTATCGGCGAGCCCACGCCGCTCTCGGCCCTGCACGGCCACGGCACGGGCGACCTGCTCGACGACATCGTGGCCCTGCTTCCCGAGGAAGAGGACGAGGTCGCCGATGAGTTCCCCGATGCGCTGAACGTGGCCATCATCGGCCGCCCCAACGCCGGTAAGTCCTCGCTGTTCAACCGCATCCTGGGCGCCGACCGCTCTATCGTGTCCAACATTGCCGGCACGACGCGCGACGCCATCGACACCGTCGTGGAGCGCAACGGCAAGCACTACCGAATGGTCGACACCGCGGGCATCCGTAAGAAGAGCACCGTGTACGAGAACATCGAGTACTACTCCATGGTTCGCGGCCTGCGCGCCATCGACCGCGCCGACGTGGCGCTGCTCGTCGTCGACGCCTCCGTTGGCGTTACCGAACAGGACCAGAAGGTCATGGGTCTTGCCATCGAGCGCGGATGCGCCATCGTTGTGCTGCTCAACAAGTGGGACCTGCTCGACGATGACCGCAAGCGCGAGGCCTGCATGGAGACCATCGACCGCCGTCTGGGCGTCATGGCTCCCTGGGCCCAGTACCTGCGCATCTCTGCCCTCACCGGCCGCAGCGTCGAGAAGATCTGGGCGATGGTCGACGCCGCCGAAAAGACGCGCTCGCAGAAGATTAGCACCTCGCGCCTCAACACGTTCCTCACCGATCTGCGCGAGTTCGGTCATACCGTGGTGGACGGCAAGCGCCGCCTGCGCATGCACTACGTGACCCAGACGGGCGTCAACCCGCCGACGTTCACATTCTTCGTCAACCACAGCGCTCTGGTCAACGACACCTACCAGCGCTATGTGGAGCACCGCCTGCGCTCGACCTTCGACTTTGCCGGCACGCCCATTCGGCTCTTC
>USMA01000299.1 GCA_900555765.1 uncultured Collinsella sp. | reverse complement strand
ATGCTCGACCATCACGCTGGCGTCGCGCTCGGCAGCAGCTCTGGCGCACGAAGAAAGCGCCGCAAGGGTAACCTCGATATTGCGCTCCCCCGCCGGATGTACACAGGACGGCTCGCGACGAGCAAACATCAGGCGGAAGAAGCTTACCAGCACGCCGATCGCCACAACTCCGCCGCATGCCGTCACGACAATGCGCGGCATGGGGTCGCGCATCAGCAGCATAAAGCGATACGTATACGGCCCCCAAAACTGGCAGACAAGCGTACCCAGCGCCACGATGGCGGCGGCAAGATACACAATCGCTAGGGCTCGTTTGAGTACGCGCACGCGGCGCTCCCTTCAAATCTCGGCTCTCGAAATGCAAAACGGTTCGCATCATTATAAAAGAGCCGGGTCCGGTGCTCTACGCACGCGGATCCGGCTCATCTATTCCACGAGGCTTGCATGCTCGCTTCATTATGCCCAGATATGCACGGCTTAACCCGTGCGGGCGCTACTCCTCCTCGAGGGCAGCGATGACCTCG
Source organism: uncultured Collinsella sp. (assembly GCA_900555765.1). GTDB lineage: Bacteria > Actinomycetota > Coriobacteriia > Coriobacteriales > Coriobacteriaceae > Collinsella. The sequence continues at coordinate 1,537 of USMA01000299.1, read as the reverse complement.
TCGGTCATGTCCATGGTGCTGTAGACGTCCTGGACGTCATCGAGCTCCTCAAGACGGTCGATGAGGCGCTGAACCTTCTTGGCGTCGGCGCCGGAGACCTCGGTCGGGGTGGTCGGGACCATGGTGGTCTCGGAGCCCTTGACCTGGACGCCCTGCTCCTCGAGCGCCTTGGAGACAGCCATGACCTCGTTGGCAGTAGTCCAGACGATCCACTCCTCGCCGGCGTCCTCGTAGTCCTCGCCACCGGCCTCGGCGATGGCCATCATGAACTCATCCTCGTCACCGGCAGCACCGTTGGCGATCATGGTCTCCTTCTTGGCGTTCTCGTCCAGGATCTCCTTGGCGACGACGATCTGGCCCTTGCGCTCAAACTGGAAGGCGACGGAGCCAGAGGTGCCCAGGTTGCCACCAGCGTGGGAGAAGGCGGAACGGACATCAGCGGCGGTACGGTTGCGGTTGTCGGTCAGGCAGTCGACGTAGACGGCGACACCGGCGGGACCGTAGCCCTCGTACACGATGTTCTCGTAGACAGCGGCGTCAGCACCCGAACCAAAAGCCTTGTCGATAGCGGACTTGATCTTGTCCTTAGGCATGGACTGAGCCTTGGCCTTGGCAACGGCAGCGGCGAGGCTGGCGTTGTTCTCGGGCAGCGGGTCACCGCCGAGACGGGCAGCAACGGTGATGTTGCGGCTGAGCTTGGAGAAGAGGGCGGAACGCTTGGCGTCCTGCGCGCCCTTACGATGCTTGGTTGTGGCCCACTTAGAGTGTCCGGACATACGTGTCTCCTATCGGTTTCGACCTAAAGCCCAGCGCAGATGCTCGGGCAATATAAACAAACGTCGTTATGATATACCTACTGGCCTGCGAGATAAACCCCAAAATGAAGGCGTCGTGATGATGACCCCTTTGGTGCAAAGAAACCTGACCCCAATGCACCAAGTTAGGACCAGAGGAAGTCACTGCGGGTGACGGTGGCGCCGATGGCGAAGGGCATGCAGGCGATGACCGGATACAGGTAGCGCATGTAGGTCGAGCCGTTGCACGGACCAATCAGGCACACGGCGAGCACGCCCAGCAGCGGCACCCAGATCGCCAGCGCACGCCATGAATGACGACGCAGCAGGTAGACCACCACGGCGATCATGATCCACACATAGGTGGCCGAGCTCATGGTGAGCGAGATAAACGGGACGCGTTGTACTGCCACGCGATACAGGTTGATCAGGTGGTCGCACCAGCGCACAACCTTGCTATCGACCGGATGGAAGTCGAAGTACTTAAGGTTATCGGGCTTCGCCATAATCTCGGCACTGCGCGCCGTGCTGTAGACCCACGCATCGCGGGCACTCGGATAAAAGTAGCCGTAGTAGTTATTGATGAGCGCCGAGATATAGCACTCGGGATCCTTTTTGAACATCTGGGCCCATACCTCAAAATAGGCCTTGATGTCCTCCTGCGAGGCGTACTCGTTAAAGCAATTCTTGACGGCATCGGACTTGTCGGGGTTGTAGCGGCGGCCCAGGTTCTCGTACTTGAG
>USMA01000298.1 GCA_900555765.1 uncultured Collinsella sp. | reverse complement strand
CGATGCCGGTCATTCGGTGCGAGGCATAGTTGCGCGCCATGCGGACATACACGGCGCATGCCACGTGGCGCAGATCGCGGTGGTGGCTGCGGTCGAGCCGCGAGCTACTTAGGTTGTACGTGGAGAGGGCGTTGATGGCGGCCATGAGTCGCTCCTCGCGCACCTCATCGGGCGGAAGGGGGAGCGTGGGCTCGGAGGTTTTGCGACGCGTAGGGGTCTGGCCGGACGGCGCCGGTGCTGGTACAAGGTCTCGTGCCGCGCGCCGCAGCTCGATAAGGGCGTAATCGAACATGACGGTTTTAGAATCACGAAGCAGCTTGGGGTCGAGCGCGTGGAACACGGCGTAATCCTGCAGCCACACGCGTGCAAACCGGTCGATGCCGGGCTCGAAGGCGCGGTAGGCATCCCAAAAGGCCTTGATCTTGTTAAAACCATCGAGCGGGTCATCTACGCCAATGCCGCAAATCAGCTCATAGAGATACAGAAAGGCAAGGGACGTAGACGTTTCCTCGACGGTTCCGCGGCGCACTTGGGCACGCCAGGTAAAGTAGCCGCGCAGCTGCCGGTCGCTCATGGCGTTGTAGGTGGGAAAGTACGACTTAAAGGTGCCGTTGTAGGGGCAGTCGTCCTCGAAATCGGCCATCAGCAAGCCTTGGCGGTAGAAAAGCTCGGCCTCCGATAGCCAGCGGCCCGCGCCGCCCTTGGGGTCTTCTTGCCAACGCGATATCTCACGCATTTTGCGGTACTGGTCGGGGAGGAAGTTCTGCATCTGTCGGCCGGTCTTGAGAATCGGCTCGTCTGCGTAGACTTCATGTGAGAAACGGGCGGACTGATGGGTCCGGGCCTCGGCCATAATGCGCTCGATGAGCATCTTGATGTCCTGGTCGGCCACCGCCTCTCCTCTCCTAACGCAGTTTCGGTGGCCTCATATCATAGCACAGCATCAAACAAGTGTTCGAGATACTGCTGCGTAGATAGATTTAGAACAGGAGGGCGTAGATGACGGCGATGACGACGGAGGGGAGCATATTGGCCGTGCGGAAGGTCTGGGGACGGATGAGGTTGACGCCGACGCAGAAGATGAGCATGGAGCCTACGAGCGAAAGGCTGTCGAGGGCTGCCGTGGTCATGATGGGGGAGAGTGCGCCGGCAAACAGCGTGATCGTCCCCTGGAACACGGCGACGGGCAGGGCGGAGAAAATGCAGCCGCGGCCAAGCGACGCCGTCATGGTGCAGACGATGATGCAGTCCAATGCGCCTTTCAGGGCAAGCGTTGACCAGTCACCGAGCAGACCGTCCTGGATCGATCCCACAATGGCCATGGCGCCGATACACACGGTGAGTGAAGTCGAGACAAAAGCGTTGGTGAACTCGTTATCGCCCTCACTGCCAGTCTTGCGCTTGAGCCATTCGCCAAGGTTCTCGATGGCGGCTTCCAAGTTGACGGCCTCGCCGCTGAGCCGGGGATTTTCCCGCATGGTCTGCCGCAGCAGCTCCTGATCCACACGGATGTCAATGCCGGACATGGCGGCGTAGCGATAGATCAGCAGACAGGCCGTCTGATAATCCATATCATCATCGTAGCCGGTATGCAGGTCCTCCTGGCGAAGCAGCCCCGTTTGATACGCCCAGCACACGGCGTCGTAGTAGGGGCAGGCAGAGCCGTTGAATTCCTCGGTTTCATAGTCAGGCGGCAGGGCGGTATTGTCCGTCTCCGGCCTCTGGGAGATGCGGTACAGCACATCCACGAATTCGCCCACCTTTGCCGTGGCCTTTCCGCCGAAGGTGTCCGGCGTTTCCGGGTCTATATATCCGTTGCGGTACATATAGAGGACGCTGGCCTGGTTGAAAATGCCTGTGATGTCCGTAAACACCACCGTATCCTCCAGCTTGCCGCCGCTGGACGCCTTGCCGAAAACGTGGGCGTAGTAGTCACTGTTGACGATGTTGCTGGACATCTGGAACTTATTGTCCACATACAGCCGGTAGGCCTCCAGCTGCTCGTCAGAAATATCGATGCTCTCGTCGTCGGGGATCACCGCCTCCGTGCCGGCGTCATAGCG
>USMA01000297.1 GCA_900555765.1 uncultured Collinsella sp. | reverse complement strand
ACACGTTTTGTAACTTTGCTGCGGCGCGCGGGATGGCGGCGCGAGACATTATCATATGGTGACAAACAACGATGTGGAGCACATACCTATGACAGACGAGCTGGACCCCCAGACTCAACAGCATATTGATGATTCCGCAGACGTCACCGCAGATACTAACGCTGTGACCTGCGATGGTATCGACATCGACGACCCCATCTTGGACGAAAGCACTGCGGCAGAATCCCCTGCCGCAGAAAACGCCGATGAGCAAAACGACGATGCGCCCGCTCAGGACGACGCCCCTGTACAGGCCGCCGCTCCACAAGCCCCCATCGAGGTATCTTCGGAAGAAGAGCTCGATGCCGTCATGGATTCCATGATGGATGCTGTCAAAGCGATGAAGGATGCTGTCGCCGATGCCGACGTTGACGCCGAGGAAGAAGAGGCCGCCGAGGCCGCCTCGACCTTTGTGCCCGGCGAGACCCCCGTTGCCGATCAGGGCAGCACTATGCCCTCGTTTCTGCAGCTCGAACATCCCACGATTGGCGCGGACGCCGTCGACCCGCATGCAGCGGGCTTTTCTGTAATCGAAGGCGGCACCGGCAATATCGCCGCGCCGCAAACGACCGATGTGGATACTGCCGACACCGGTCGCCCGATCGCCCCGCACGCCCCCGCCGCGAGCCGCGACCTGGGAACTGCCGTCTCGAACACGGCGAACGCCGTGGGCGCCTTTATCGCGCAGGGAGCCTCGGCCATGCGCGAGATGATCGCCGCGAAAAAGGCACTTGCCGATGCCCGCGCCCACCTGGCCGAACTTGAGCAGCGCATTGCCGATCAGGCCGAGGAACTCGAGACGCGCCAGGATATCGCAGGCCGCTACGACCAGATCGTCGCCGACCAGCGCCAGGCGATCGCCACAGCGCAAAAGACCGCTGCGGCAGCCGAGATTGCCCGAGATGCCCACGCCGCCAAAGCGACAGAGCTCAAGGGGCAGTTCGAACAAATGAAGACAGAGGATGACGCGACTGAGCTCCGCCTGAAGGCCGCGCTCGATGCCGTGGAGACCCGCGAGGCGAGCTCGCGCGAGACCGGCAACCGCCTCGTTCGCCGTCTTGAGGATTCCAAGCGCATCCGCGACAAGGTGCAGGCCGAGCGAGACGCCGGCATTGCCGCCGCACAACAAACCGTCGACGCCACGCGCGCCCAGCTCGAGACGCTGCGCCATGAGTATGCCGAGCTGCAACGCAATCCCTCGGCAAATCCCGCCAACTATACGGTGCGCACCAGCGAGCTCTCGATGCAGATCTCCGACACGGCAGATGCCCTGCGTAAAGCCGAAGAAGATGTCCCGCGCATCACCGCCGACCTTGAGCACTCGCTTGCCGCAGCCGAGCAGGCCGTCGAGCAGGCGCAGGCCCACATTGCCGAAGCCAAACGCGCGCACCAAGCCGTGACGACCGAGGCCGATGCCGCGCGCGACGAGCTGCAGACGGCGAAGACTGCCGCCACGACGCGCCAGCGCGAACTGCGCGAGAAGATCGCCGCCGAGGACAAAGCACGCCGCGACCAAGAGCAGAACATCGCCAACGCCCAAGCAGATGCCGCACATGCGCAGTCGATCATCGAACAGGCGACCGAAGTACACGACCACCCAGAGATCACTGAGTCGCTTGCAGGATCCTTGGCCCGAGACAAAGCCGAACACGCCGAGACCGAGCGAGAAGTCGCCCAGCTCGAGACCACCGAGAACGCGGTGCGCGAGCGTACCCGCGACTCACGCATCAAATTCACCGGCGCCATCGTCTGCATCGTCGCCGCAATCCTGGTGATCATCCTAGTCTGGCTGTTCGCGAGCAAGTAACCACTCCCCAAAGACTACAAGGAGTGTCCCCAGGTGCCGGCACATAAGGAACGTCCCCAAGTACCAACAACGGCGGCGCCGATGCCTTGGCAAAGCCAGCGAAAACCCGCCAGAGCGAGCAAGGTGCCTTGAAACGAGGCGGCATTGACCTTTTGGTCATGCCGCCGAAGTTGAAAGGCAGATTGCCGCTCTGGCGGGTTTGCAGCGTCAACTGGTTACG
>USMA01000296.1 GCA_900555765.1 uncultured Collinsella sp. | reverse complement strand
GCGGCGCCTCGGTGGCGCCGATGGCGTACTTGTGCGGGGTGTACTCCCAATCCGTGGTAAGGATGGGGCACGACGGGCAGTTCTCGAGCATGGTCTCGATCATGTCGATCGAATCGTAGACCTCCTGGATGCGAACGGCGGTACGGCCGAAGGCATCGCAGGTGTCGGCCGTGGCGGCGTGCATCTTTTGGACGTCCGGATCGGCGTAGCCGTCGAAGGGATGGTCAAAGCGCACGTCGCGGTCATAGCCCGAGCCGCGCATGAGCGGGCCGACCGGCGAGAAGTCGCGTGCGATCTTGCGGTCCAAGATGCCGATGCCACTCGTACGCTCAATAAAGTTGGGCGTGGAGAGCAAGACGTCGACGAGCTCCTGAACCTCGGAGCGCAGCTGGTGGATGGTCGTGAGCGTGGAGAGCTTCTGCTCGGCCAAAATGTCGCGACGCACGCCGCCGATCACGTTGAGGCCGTAGGTCTTACGGTGACCGGAGAGCTTCTCGGCCAGGTCCATGGACTTCTCGCGGACGCGGAAGAACTGCTGGAAGCCGGAGTCGAAGCCCGTGTAGTGCGACGCCAGGCCAATGTTGAGCAGATGCGAGTGCAGACGCTCGACCTCGAGCATGATGGCGCGGATGTACTGGGCGCGCGGCGGGACACGAATGCCCTGGGCGCGCTCGACGGCCTCGGCATAGGCCACCGAGTGGGCGCAGCCGCAAATGCCGCAGATGCGGTCGGCGAGGAACGTCACGGCGTCATAGTTCAGGCGCGTCTCGGCGACCTTCTCCATGCCGCGGTGCACGTAGAACAGACGGTAGTCGGCGTCGACGATCGTCTCGCCCTCGACAAACAGGCGGAAGTGGCCGGGCTCGTCGGAGGTAATGTGCAACGGGCCCATGGGAACGAGCGTCGTCTCCTTGCCCTTGGTATCGGCCAAGAACTCGTAGTTTTCCATGTCGCTCGCGGGAGCGGGACGGAAGCGGTAGTCCATGGAGTCCTTGCGCAGCGGATACAGGCCGCTGGGCCAATCGTCGGGCAGCACCAGGCGACGACGATCAGGCAGGCCCTCGGGAATCAGGCCGAACATGTCGCGCAGCTCGCGCTCGCCCCACACGCAGGCGGGGACGAACGGCGTCACGGACGGGAACGTCATCTTGGCGGGATCGACCTCGGTGCGCACGGTCACCCAGCCGGGGTCCTCCCCCTCCATGGAGATGACGTAATACACGGCGTAGCGGCCGCACAGGCTGCGCTCATCGTTGCCGATGATCACGGGAATCCAGCCGTAGCGCTCGTAATACAGGTAGTGGACGGCCTCGGGCAGCTTGTCCTGCTTGACGGTGATCGTCAGCTGGTCCTCGCACTGCCACTCAACCTTCTCGATAGCGCCCGGCACTGCGGCGCGCAGGGCCTCGACGTGGCTTTCGCAACGACGAGCGTAGTCCTTCTTTTCAGGTTCTGCCATGGTGCTAATTCACCTCGCTTGTCTTGGTCTGGGAACTGAACACCATGCGGTAGAGAGGAGCCTCGTGGAGCTCTTCGACGCTCTGGTTCAAAACGACGGACGTTGCATCCTCGACGCCGCTCGTGATGGCGACCGGGGTGGCGATACCGAACCACATGACCACGATCGCGAGGGCGATCTCGGGGATGATCATGAGGGCGGGCACCTCGTGGCGCTTCATGCCCTCGGGCGCCTTGCCGAAGATGGACTTGAGCGCGATGCCGGTATGGGCAAAGTACACGCCGGTGAGGCCAATGGCCACGAGCACGACCACCCAGATGGGACCGGACTGGACGCCGGCCACGAAGGTGAGGAACTCGGAGATGAACAGGGCGAACGGCGGGAAGGCGGCGAGCGCGAGCAGGGCGATGATGGTGAGCGCTGCCGTGACGGGAGCGATCTCGACGACGCCCTTGATCTTGTTCAGGTCGCGGGTGTGGTAGATGTGCTGGATGTTACCGGCCATGCAGAAGGCGAGCGCCTTCGTGAATCCGTGGAAGATGCAGTGCAGCAGGCAGGCGGCGATACCGAGCGGACCACCGATACCCAGGCTCAGCGCGACCACGCCGACGT
>USMA01000295.1 GCA_900555765.1 uncultured Collinsella sp. | reverse complement strand
GACCTGGTGGATATGGAGTCCAAGATCACGTGCGTGTCCAAGGCCCTCGTCATCATCTACCCCAACAACCCCACGGGCTCTGTCTATCCGCGCGAGGTGCTCGAGGGCATCGTCGAGATTGCACGCAGGCATCAGCTGATGATCTTTGCCGATGAGATCTACGACCGCCTGTGCATGGACGGCTACGAGCACGTCTCGATTGCCTCACTCGCTCGCGATCTGCCCTGCGTCACCTTTAGCGGCCTTTCCAAGTCGCACATGATAGCGGGCTATCGTATTGGCTGGATGGTGCTTTCGGGCAACCAGCGCTGCATGAGCGACTTCATCATGGGCATTAACATGCTCTCTAACATGCGCCTGTGCTCCAACGTGCCGGCTCAGTCGATTGTCCAGACGGCGCTCGGCGGCCATCAGTCGGTTAACGACTACATCCGCCCCGGCGGTCGTGTCTACGAGCAGCGCAACTTTGTGTATGAGGCGCTCAACAAGATTGACGGCATCTCGGTGGTCACCCAAACCTAAAAAATATAAATCTTCCCCAAGATGGATGTGAAGAAGTTCAACATCACCGATGACGAGCAGTTTGCCCTCGATCTGCTGCACGAGAAGAAGATCCTGATCACGCGCGGCGGCGGCTTCAACTGGGCTGAGCCCGACCACTTCCGCATCGTGTACCTGCCGCGCATGGAAGTGCTCAAAGAGTCCCTCGAAGACCTCGCCGATTTCTTTGACCATTACCGCCAGGCGTAGGGGATTAGGTATCTGCCGCCGCAAGAATCGAGGCGTCGCAGGATAGACATACGACAGCGAGCGAGCCGCATTTGCGCCAAGGTGACGCGAAATGAGAGGGCGCTGACCTTCTGGTCGCGTCCTCGAAATTGAACGTCAGATTGGCGTGAATGCGGCTCGCGCAGCTTCAAGCGGTCCGGCGTTCTGTAGATCGTCGTAACTAAATATCGACGCCGTTGCTGTTGTCGATTTCGTGCTGGATGATCTCGGCGGTGTAGCCCGAGAAGTTTTTGATGCGGTGGACGAAGTTCTCGTCCAAATACTCAACCTTAATGCGGCGATAGCGGGTACAGGGACGCTCGCCGATCAGCGAGAGGCATCCTTCGCTCGTCTGATAGGCATTGACCTGCTCAAGAATTTGAGGGTTGTACATCAGGAGTGTCCTGTTGCCGTCCTTTACGCAGATGATGCGTTTGCGCACGCCGATCATGTTGGCGGCGAGGCCCACGCACTCGCGCTCATGCTCGTGGAGTGTATCTAGGAGATCCTGCCCGGTCGCGGCATCGTCGGGTCCCGCGTCTTCGGAAGGCAGACGCAAAAAGAACTCGGATTTCATGATGGGCTTAATCATGGCGGGCTCCTCATGTCTTATGCTTTCGTGGACTTTTAATAATAGCGCGGAAGGAAAGCTGTGCGTCCGCGTTACAATCTTTCGATGTTGGACCATGTTGCCAGATTCGTCGTGTACGGCGTCTGGCGTAAGTCTAGGGCTCATTTTTCGCCCTGGACCGTTCCTCTGGGGCGATGCGACTGTCGTTCCAAGAGGAAGGAAATGCATGGGGAGCAAATCTCAGCAACAAGTTCAAGTAGCGCCATCGGCCTCTGCGGCGATTCTCGTCGTAATGTATATTGCAGCCTTTGTTGCCGCGTTTAACGAGAACATCATTAACGTGGCGTTGCACGACATTATGGCGGCCTTTTCGGTGAGTGCCACCACGGCACAGTGGCTCGTCTCGGGCTACATGATCGTGACGTCGATTTTTACGGCCATCATGGCCTTCCTGTCCGGCCGTTTCTCGACGCGCAAGCTGCTGTTTTTCGCATGCGGATGCATGGTCGCCGGCGAAGTCCTGTGCCTGGTCGCTCCGTCGTTTAGCGTTTTGCTGCCAAGTCGTATTTTGCAGGCTGCGGGATCGGGCATCTTGTTCCCGCTCATGATGAACGTGGTGCTGTCTTGCGCCCCGCGCGAGAAGCTCGGTCTGTATCTGAGCCTGGGCGGCGCCTGCATTACGCTAGGACCGGCGTTTGGACCCGTGATTAGCGGTCTTATGTGCACGTTATTTGGCT
>USMA01000294.1 GCA_900555765.1 uncultured Collinsella sp. | reverse complement strand
TTACCACGACGGTCGAGATCGAGTGCGAGAACCTGGACATGGTGCGCGAGGCCGTGGAGGCCGGTGCCGACATTATCATGCTCGACAACATGACCCATGACGACATGGCGGCCGCTATCGAGCTTATCGCCGGTCGTGCCAAGACCGAGTGTTCGGGCAACGTGGACGCCGACAACATTCGCGCCCTGGCCGATCTGGGTGTCGACTATATTAGCTCGGGCGCCCTGACGCACTCTGCGCCGATCCTCGACCTCTCGCTTAAGCACCTGCGTCTGCTGGACGGTAAATAATGGACGCCCGCGAGCGTCGCCGTGCCATCATGGGCGTGCTCGAGCGAGCCAAAGACCCTGTCTCGGGCAGTGCACTTGCTCGCGAGGTGGGTGTGAGCCGCCAGGTCGTGGTGCAGGACATCGCCCTGCTGCGCGCTGATGGGCACGATATCGTGGCGACCAACCGCGGCTACGTGCTGCAGGAAGCCGCGAGTAGCCCCGCCGTGCCCACACGTCTTGTTAAGGTTCGCCACAGCGTGGAGCAGGCGGGCGATGAGCTTACGAGTATCGTCGACGCGGGTGGCGCCGTGCTCAACGTGATCGTCAACCATCGTGTGTACGGCAAGATCACGGCCGACCTGGACATCCGCAACCGCCGCGATGTCGAGCGCTATCTGCGCGATATCGAGAGCGGCAAGAGCTTTCCACTACTAACGGTGACGAGCGGTTACCACTTCCATCGCATCGCGGCGGAGGACGAGCAGACCCTCGACGAGATCGAGGCGATGCTCAAGGAGAAAGGCTACTTGGCGGACCTAATGCCCTACGAGGACGATCTATCGTAGCTGACGCTGCAAACGCCCCTAAGCGGCAATCTGACGTTCAATCGTCGGTCGCGTACCGAAGTACGCTTCCCTCCTCTTTCACGTCACCTTGCTCGCTTAGGGACGTTTTCGCTGACGTGGGCTCAACCTGCGACGGTGCCAAATTAGTTATCCGCACAAAAAGGAGGCCTCCGCGGCGATGCGGAGGCCTCCTTTTTGTGCACGGTGTACTTTTGAGTGTGCAAGTGGGGGAGTTGTTACTCCTCGACGATCTCGGTGATCGCGCCAGCGGGGCAAGCGTCCTGGCAAGCGCCGCAGGCGACGCAGGAGTCCTCGTCAGCGACGGTAGCGACGTCCTGGAGCTCCAGAACGCCAGCGGGGCAGGAGTCGACGCAAACGCCACAAGCGATGCACTCGTCGGCATCAATTACGGGATGAGCCATGGTAGTTTCCTCTCTGTTGACCGACGCTACAGGCGATGCGCGCCGGTTTGATTCGGGCAAAAACATACCACGGGAGCGACCGTTTGCAATACCCTCTGACCGGCATCTTCATACCGTTCGCCGAGTATGCCAAGGTTTACTAAAAAATGCGCAGGTGGGGCCGTTGAGCTGCGCAAATGTTAGCTAAAGGTGACTTGAAATATCGAGCTATTGAGCGCGCCTGCGGAAAGGGCATCCCGTTATTTGGCCGAAAACCGGCTCGTAGTTTCCGGTTGGGCCCGCTAGCGGAAACTGCGCCCCGGTATCAGCTCTCAAAACGGGACGAGCTTTCCGCAAGGCAGCCCCAGGCACCCTCGGACCCAAGCCTCAGCCATCTCTACATAGATCTCGATAGATTTGCCGAGAACTCAATCAGCGCATCTACCTGCACATTTAAGAACCTAAACTCTCAGCAATAAGAAATCTTATATGAATTGACTTAGATTTTGTATATTCCGGCCCATAAGGGGATACACTACATCCTGAAAGACAAGCCGAAACACCGCTCGGCAGACCGCCGAGTCGGTGCAAACGCACAAGAGAGAGGGAATTTCTAATGGGCAAGATTCTTGGTATCGACCTTGGTACTACTAACTCCGCAATGGCCGTTCTCGAGGGCGGTTCTCCGACTATTATCGTGAACGCCGAGGGCGATCGCACCACCCCGTCCGTCGTGGGCTTCCGTGCCGACGGCGACCGCGTCGTGGGTAAGGCCGCTAAGAACCAGGCTGTCACCAACCCCAAGAACACCGTGTTCTCCATCAAGCGCTTCATGGGCCGCAAGTACTCC
>USMA01000293.1 GCA_900555765.1 uncultured Collinsella sp. | reverse complement strand
CACCACCTCCTGCCCCCTCCTCCCCACCCTCCCTGCCCTCCCAGCCTACCAAATACCAACCCCCCCCGCACGACGCGATAGAACAGGAGCGCATCTGGCAGGCAAGCCGCAAACACTAGCTACGACCTCGGCATTCGAGATCTTGGGCCCCGTCATGGTCGGCCCCAGCTCATCGCACACCGCCGGCGCCCTGCGCTGCGCCCAAGTTGCAGCCAGCCTGTTGGAAGGCCGCATCACCAAAGTCACCTTTAGCCTGTGGAACTCCTTCGCCCACACCTACCGCGGCCACGGCACCGACCGTGCGCTCGTCGCGGGTATCCTGGGCCTCGACACCGATGACGAGAACATCAAGCAGGCCTTCGACCTCGCACGTGAGCAGGGCCTCGAATATCACTTTGACATCAGGGGCGACGACGCCTCCATCCACCCCAACACCGTCGACATCGACATGGTCGACGACACGGGCGCCACGGCACAGGTCCGCGGCGAAAGCCTGGGCGGCGGCAAGATGCGCATCAGCCGCATTAACGGCGTCGGCGTCGACATCTCGGGCATGTATTCCACGCTCTTCGTGGCGCACCAGGACGTCCCCGGCGTGCTCGCAGCGCTCACCAACCTGCTCGCCTACGCCCATGTGAACATCGCCTTCTGCCGCACCTACCGCACCGAAGTGGGCGGCCAGGCCTACTCCGTCTTTGAGACCGACGGCGCCCCCGACGACACCGTCGTCCCCATGCTCCGCAAGCTCGACAATGTCGATTACGCAACGTTTATCGAGCTCCCCGGTTCTGCCTCGTCGCTCTCCCCCGGCGTCTCGGCCAAGGAGATCTTCGACGACGGTGAGCAGCTGCTCGATGCGTGCGAGGAACTGGGGCTCAGCATCGGCGCCGTCATGGCCGTTCGCGAGGCACGTCTGACCGGCGAGGCCCACGCCGTCGCCGCCATGCGCCGCGTGCTCGACGTCATGCGCGAGGAGACCACGGCCCCCCTCGCCAATCCGCAACGCTCGCTCGGTGGGCTTATCGGCGGCGAGGCCAAGCTCGTCGAAGCAACCCGCTGCAACGATTTGAGTGCAAGCCTGATGGGCGCCGTCCAGACCGACGCCGTTGCCCGCGCCATGGCCGTGCTCGAGCGCTCCGCTACCATGGGCGTGATTGTCGCCGCCCCCACGGCAGGCTCCGCGGGTGTTGTGCCCGGCTGCGTGCTGTCGCTCGCCGATCGTCTGCAGCTCGACGACGAGCAGGTCATGGACGCGCTCTACTGCGCAGCCGCCATCGGCCTCAACCTCACCACGAGCGCCTGCGTCGCCGGCGCCGAGGGCGGAAGCCAGGCCGAGGTGGGAAGCGCCGCCGCCATGGCAGCCGCCGCGCTGGTGCAGATGCTCGGCGGCACGCCCGAGCAGGCGCTCGCCGCCAGCTCCATCGCGCTGAGTAACCTGCTGGGTCTCGTTTGTGACCCCGTAGGTGGCCTCGTGGAGGTGCCCTGCCAAAACCGCAACGCCATCGGCGTGGCAGCGGCCTTTAGCTCGGCACAACTCGCCCTCGCAGGCATTAAAAGCTTGGTGCCGTTTGACCAGATGGCACATGTCATGCTCTCGGTGGGTCACGCGTTGCCGGCCACGCTGCGAGAGACGGCAAAGGGCGGCATCGCGCAGGCTCCGGCCGCACTTTCGGCCTGTGCAAAATGCGGTGTGTGCGGATAGCGGCTAAGAATGACTCAAAGGTGGGACAAATGTCTCACCTCTTTTGAATGCCACCGTTTCCGTACCACAAACAGCAGGGCAATCGCTATAATTCAAGCCCAGTAAAAACACGATGACCCGCAAGGCGAAAATCGAAGGATATGCATACGATGTCGCAAAACGATCGAACTCAACTGATTCCCGATCCGCAGCAGCCGAGCAGGCACACCGGCGGCGTTCAGTCGCCGCGTCCTATCGCGCCGGGCCGCGGTCGGCGGCGTAGTGCGGCGAACGCTTCCCAGCGCCCGGGCGGCCAGCGGCAGCAGCGTCGGCGGCGTCAGCAGCGGCAGGCGGGCGGCAGCGTCGGCACCTAGCTTTTTGTGCAGCTGATCCAGCTCCATCAGCACGCG
>USMA01000292.1 GCA_900555765.1 uncultured Collinsella sp. | reverse complement strand
GCGCGTCGGAGGGCCGGCCGGCGGCAGAACGCGCCTGACCCATGCCGGCGTTGAGCGCACGCGTGTCGTCGCGGGGGCCGGCAAAGTCGATAGCCGTGCGGTAGGTCTCCACGGCATCCGCCGGACGGCCGAGCTTAATGAAGCAACGACCGAGCTCGCCGAGTGCGGCGGCAGGAGCCGGATTGGCGCCGTCGATGGCGGCCTGACGGAAGGCAGTACCCGCGTTGGCATAGTCACCCGACTGGAACAGCGCATTGCCCAGGCCCAGATAGGCCTTGAACGGCGTGGCATAGGAAGCATCCTGCGTAGCAGCAGAGAACGCCTGAGCGGCCGTCGTGTAGTCGCCCACGGCGGCGAGCGCCTTGCCGCGGTTGGTGAGCAGCGCGCCGCGCTTGCCGTAGGTGCCGTCGTTGAGGGCGGCGGCATAGGCCTCGGCGGCCTCGGCATACATGCCCAGGTGCATCAAGGCGTTACCACGAAGGTGATCGGCCTCGCCCATAATCTCATCGGGAGTCTTTGCCGCCCCAAGCATCTGGGCTGCAGCGGAAAAATCACCCGCGCGGTAAGCGGCGCGGCCCTGTTGGATCAGCTGGCTATTCAAGGAAGTCCCCTTTACTCGTGAACGATCTCGACATGGACGATCTCGTCGCCGGCACGCAGCTGCGAAATCACATCGAGACCCTCGACCGTGGTACCAAAGACGGTGTAACCGGAATCGAGGTTATGCTGGGCGCCCAGGCAGAAGTAGAACTGCGAACCCGCGGAATCGGGGTCCATGGAGCGTGCCATGGCAAGGGCGCCATCGACATGGCTGTTGCGCGGATTGGTGGCAAACTCGCCCTTGATGCAGTAGCCGGGTCCACCGGTACCGGGCATGCCGTCGGGGCCCTCAAGACCGGCAGCGACGTCGACGCCGGACATATCGCGGGTATTGGGGTCGCCGCCCTGAATGACAAAGCCGGGCACATAGCGATGGAACTTAAGGCCATCATAGAAACCCATCGTGGAAAGCGCGCAGAAGTTCGCGACATGAATGGGAGCGCCCTCGCCGTCAAACTTGACCTTGATGGTACCCTTCGACGTCTCGATTACGGCGCACTCGTCGCCGGCAAGCTGATACTCGGGCGTGTAGAGCTCTTTCTTAAAACCAAACATGTGGTTCCTTCCTCGTGCGTTTAAAGCATATTTCTACGAATTGTAGCAATAAGCACGGGCTTACATCAATTGCGCACGTAGGTTATGCCGACCATGGCGAACTAATTTTAGGAATGCTGCTGCGGCTTCCAAGAACCCACATTGGCGTCGTACTGGTTGAGCGCGCTGTTGCCGCCCTGTGCGATGGGCGCCAGGATCTCGCTTTGGTGGGAACTCATCGATTCGCCATCGGGAATGGCCAGCGAGATATCCCAGCTCTGGCAGATCACATCGACGCGCTCATACATCCACTCGGCAAGCTGCTTTAAGTGGGCGATGTCATCCGCATAGACCGTATCGTCCTGTACTTTCAGGTTGTTGAGCTCATCTTGCGTCTTTTTGATCTGGTCGCGCAGGGCGTAGGCACTCCGCGACAGCTCCTGACGGGTGGACAGCGGCGTTCGGAGATAGCCGTTGTTAAAGGAATCGATGACCTCACCGATCTGGTCCTCGTCACCGTAGGACACGATGGTCTGATACAGACCGTCGAGCCTGGTATAGAGCTGATCATCGGTGAGCACGGTTTCTTCCTGGACCACCTCGGCAGAATCGTCCTGCTTGGTATCGTCCTCAGTCGCCTCGCCCTTTTGGCGCGTGGGGAAGGTGGTTTGTACAGCTTGGCCAAACTGGTCGTAGAAGCCAGGCATGACACCCATGGGATCGGTCGTCACGAACCAATAGGCACCGCCGCAAACGACGGCAAGGACCGCGATGATAATGAGCGGCTTGGGGATATGACGCTTGTGCTTGTGATAGGCGTCCTCGTCGGGATGCACCTTGCGCTTGGGTTTTTGGGCTTCGTCATGCAGGGAAACGGGCGTGGGAATATCGACCTTGGGGATACCGAAATCCTTATCGAAAGCCGGCAGCACGCAGGTCTCGTTAGGATCGGCGGCGTCCGAAAG
>USMA01000291.1 GCA_900555765.1 uncultured Collinsella sp. | reverse complement strand
TGCCCTTGTCTTTCAAGGCAATCTTGGGCACTACCGGCGCCCGGCGCCGGCTATTCGTTTGTTAAATAAGGAGCAGTATGTCCCAGCAGCGTAAGTTCTTTCCCGGCTGGCTCGTGGTGGCCTCCGGCTTCGTGATCATGGCCACGTGCTACACGATTTTCGTCAACTGCATGAGCCTGTTCCAGCCGCTGATCGTCAGCGACCTGGGCATTTCCCTTGCGCAGTACAACATCTCCAATGCCATCTCCACCGTGGTGAGTGTCGTGGGTTCGCTCGTTATCGGCCATGTTGCCGATAAGGTGAGTGGCCGCGTATTGGGCTCGCTCACCGTTATCGCTACCTCGGCGGTGCTTGCCGGCATGAGCTTTGTCGGTGAGCTGTGGCAGGTCTACGTGCTCTTTGCCGTTTCGGGCTGCTTCGCTGTGGCCTCGACCCGTCTGCTCATTAGCCTGGTGACCGCCAACTGGTTTACGGCCAAGCGAGGCCTTGCCATCTCCATCGCACTTTCAGGCTCGGGCTTTGGCGGCGCTATTCTCTCGCCGATCGTGAGCTCGCTTATCGTGAGTGTGGGCTGGCGCTCTGCGTTCCTGGTACTCGCTGCCGTCTGCATTGTGGCGGCACTGCCCATCACGGCCTACTCCTTCCGCACCAAGCCTTCCGAGATCGGCCTTAAGCCGCTCGGCGAGAACCCGGGCGATCCGTCCGTCTCGACGGCTGGCGACAAGGACGAGCACACGGCGCCCGAGGTTAGCGTCGGCTGGTCTCGTATCAAGAAGAGCCCGGCGTTTTGGCTGCTTGTCGTCGCCTTCCTCTTTATGGGTCTCGTTAACGGCGCCATCCTGCCCAACCAGGTTACCAACATGACGAGCGTTACCGTCAACGGCGCCAAGATCGTCACGGGCGGTCATGATCCCATGTGGGCGGGCACTGTGCTTTCGGCCTATATGGTCACCGTCGTTATCGCCAAGATTTCGCTCGGTGCGATCTATGACCGCTTTGGCCTGCGCTTTGGCAATATACTTGGCTCCGTTGCGAGCATTATCGCCTGCGTGGCGCTGTGCTTCCCGACGACGGACCTCGGTCCTATTGTCGCCGCTGTGAGCTTTGGTATCGGAACGTGCATGGGCACCATCACGCCTACCATCGCCGCGTCCAAGCAGTTTGGCATGGCCGACCTCGGCAAGGTCACGGGTACCATCACCTCGCTCGAGATGGTCGGCGGCACCGTGGGCGCCATCGTCTCGGGCGTGCTGTTCGATGCCACGGGCTCCTTTGCAAGCACCTGGATTGTGTGCCTGGCGTGCTCCGTGGTCATGCTCGTGTTCCTGCTGGCATCCGAGCCCATCGCCGCCAAGCTGCGCGCGAGCGTGGCGGGGGAGTAGACGTCCGTCGCTCTTTTCTGTTCGCCCCGTTCTGTCCGCGGCCGCCTTGGAAGCCGAATGGATGCTCGTACCATCATTCGGTTTCCAAGGCGGCCACGGGCCTGCGAAATGATCCCTATTCCTCCGTCCCCAAGGGATCACGGCTGCTGTTAGCCGATCCAGTCTGTCGTGAGTCCGGCCGACCTTTTGTCTCAATCTGTAACATCTAACGACTCAAAACTGGTCTTCCTGTTACAGATTGAGACAAAAGGTTGGAGCTGAAGAAATGTCTCGATCTGTAACATCTAGAAGTGGAAAATGGGTCCACTTGTTACAGATCGAGACAAACCAAAACCGTCCGGCAGAAGATCTCGATCTGTGACACCTAGACATCAAAAGCGGGTCTAGATGTTACAGATCGAGACATTTGCCTGGGTAGGTGCTCCGCCCCATTATATTCCTGTCAACAACACGACATCGAGAATCGTCACGATGACGCCGATCCCTACGAGCAACGCGTTGAGCGGGCGCGAGTTGGCGTATTTACCCATGACGCGGCGTGAGCTGGTGAGCCGTATGAGCACAAAGACCGTAATCGGCAGCTGAAGCGACAGCAGTGCCTGACTCCAAATGAGACCCTCAAAAGGATTCGGGACGACCAGGCACGCCGCCACTGCGCCGACGAAACAGGTCGCCACCCCGATCGAGGAATGTCGGTCGTGGATGTCGTATTCCTCATCGACCATGCCCGCGGTGCTGGTGCCCG
>USMA01000290.1 GCA_900555765.1 uncultured Collinsella sp. | reverse complement strand
TGCATGCCCCAGTCGAGCAGGGTGTTGATGGCGTTGACGGCCTTCTCGCCGTCGGCCTGGTCATCCTCGGCCTTGCTGGCAAGCGGCAGCTCCTTGGTCGAGAAATCCTTGCAGCCAAGCTCGACACCCTGGGTAACGGACTTGCCGTAGGACGCGTTGGCGCCGGTCAGCGGGCCGATGGTACCGATCTTAAACGAAGCGTCGCTTGAAGCGTAACCGCTGTCGCCGCCGTCGGAGGAGCAACCAGCTAGAATGGACTTCGCCCCCAGACCTGCTGCGCTCGCGATAACGCTCCTGCGATTCATAACAGGGTTCAATGACTTACCGGTGAGGCTCGACATGCGGCTCTCCTCTCAAATCTCGTCGGGTTTCGGTTACCCGACAGGCCATCCTTCGCCGTGTTCGGCGTTCGCAAAATACTAGACGCTTTAGTTAAGGAAAGTGGCGATTATTTCAACTTTTCTTTGGATTTGTCCATTTATCCATAATTCTGCGTATTTCTATTACTTTATGCAGTAATGCCACTTTATTGTGTGAAAGTAATGTTTCCGTTCTGTTACAGGCGTCCCTGCCCTGAATAAAACGGCCTCACCGGTCGCGCTTTATGCGCACTTAGGCGGCGATGTACTTGCCGTCCTGGATCACATAGGCTGTGGCGGGCTTTTCGACCTGGCCCTCGTCATTCCACGTCAGCTCGCCTGTCAGGCCCTCGATCTTGATCTTGCGCATGGCCTTGGCAAGGTCGCCGGCAATGTCGGCACCGTCGGCCGAAATGTCAATCCCCGCCCTATCGATGGCCTCGGCGATGGCGTGGACGCAATCGTAAGCGTCGGCGGCAAACTGGTTGGGCGTCTCGTCGTAGGCATCCTTATAGGCCTTGACGAAGTCGGCATTCTTCTCATCGTCAGCCGAAAACGGGGTCATGAGCAGTACGCCCTCGGCAAGAGAGGTATCGAAGCCTTCCACAGAAAGCAGGCCGTCCATGCCGTCGGTACCCATGAGGGTCATATCGTAGCCCATGTCCTTGGCGTTCTTGAGCAAAACGGACGCCGGCGTGTAGTAGATCGGCGCAAAGATCATGGTGGCGCCGGCCTGCTTGGCCTTGGTCAGCTGGTTGGTAAAGCTCGTGGAAGAGTCGTCCTTAAAGGTCTCGGTATCGACGATGTCGAGCTTGGACGCCTTGGCCTGCTCGGCAAAAGCGTCGGCAACGCCCGAGCTATACGTATCGCCGGAGTTGTAGAACAGGGCGATCTTGGCATCCGCGTACTTCTCGGCCAAGAACTTTGCGGCGCTGGCGCCCATGGTGGGATCGGTGAAGCAAACCTGGAAAACCGTGGTCTTGTCCTTGGTGACGTCGAGAGACGAGGCCGAGGGCGTGACCATGAGCATTTCGTCGGCGATCTCGCCCGAGACGGCGACGGCGGCACCGGTGGTAACGGGGCCGACGAGCGCCTGCATGCCCCAGTCGCACAAGGTATTGAAGGCGTTGATGGCCTTCTCGCCGTCAGCGACGTCATCCTCGGACTTAAGCGAGAGTTTGAGGTCCTTGGTCGAGAAATCCTTGGCGGCGAGCTTGGCACCCTTCTCGGCCGAAACGCCATAGGTTGCCGCGGCGCCGGTCAGAGGGCCGATGACACCGATCTTGAAGGTCTTGCCGTCATCGGCGGAGCCGCCGTCCGAGCCACCCGACGAGCAACCAGCGAGTGCCGCGGTGCTACCGAGCGCCGCAGCGCCAGCCAAGAAACTCCTGCGGTTAAGTACGTTGTTGATGCTAAACATGGTGTCCCCCTTTTCGCTGGCAGCGGTGCGGCCGGCTTGCGGTACAGTGCAAACCTTATGGTTCTAACGTTGACAGTTTGTTTCGGATGTTCGTTTGTAGCGAGCGTGTTTCCAATGTTTCCGCATCGTTTCGGGGGTGGCGTTTTGTGCTGCTCCCGCTGCCAGGCAAGCACGCGCCCGCACTTCACGCTAGAATGCACTCAACCTTTAAGCGGTTAATCCATCCATAAGATGCACGAAGGAGCTATCTATGAGCGAACCCCTGCGCACCGTGAACGTCGGTCTGATCGGTCTTGGAACCGTCGGCGGCGGCGTGGCCCGTCTGATCAAGAGCCACCACGATGAGTACCTGGCCGCCTACGGCATCGACCTTAAGCTGACCCGCGCCTGCGCGCT
>USMA01000289.1 GCA_900555765.1 uncultured Collinsella sp. | reverse complement strand
GGCAAAGGCGACGGCGGCAAACACGGCAAGCTTGTGTTGGCCGATATAGCCGAGCAGCGGCCTCATGGTGCCCTTAAAGTCCTTGGCCTTTTCGCCGCGACGCATGCCGCCCATGCGGCCCATGGGACCACGTTGGCGGGTGGGCTTGGGAATCTGAGTCTTGGTCTCGTCTGCCATTAGCGCTCGCCTCCTTCCATGACGGCTGCAATTTCTTCTTGGGTAAGCCCCAGCTCCTCGGCGGAAAGCTGCGACTGTGCGATCTCCAGATACGCCGGGCAGCTGCGCAGCAGCTCCTCGTGCGTGCCGGTGCCCACTACGTGGCCGTCGTCGAGCACGATGATCTGGTCGGCGTGCATGATGGTCGCGATGCGCTGGGCTACGCCCACGAGCGCGGCGTCGGTAACGTTTTTGGCCAGCTCCTCGCGTAGGCGCGCGTCGGTCTTGTAGTCGAGGGCACTAAACGAGTCATCGAACACCACGATCTCGGGCTTTTTGGCCAACGCGCGGGCGATGGCCAGACGCTGGCGCTGACCACCCGAAACATTGGAGCCGCCCTGGCTGATAGGGGAGTCGTACCCGTCCTCGCGCTCGGCGATAAAGTCCTCCGCCTGGGCGACGCGTGCTGCCTGGCGCATGTCGTCATCGCTCACCATGTCGCCGGCAAACTTGAGGTTGCTCTCGACGGTACCCGAGAATAGACGACCCTGCTGCGGAATATAACCGATGCGGCGGCGCAGCTCGGAAAGGGTCATGTCGCGCACATCGATGCCGTCGAGCGAAATGCTGCCGCCCGTGACGTCGTACAGGCGCGGAATCAGCTGCACGAGCGTGGACTTGCCCGAGCCCGTGGAGCCAATAATGCCGAGCATCTGACCGGCATGCGTGGTGAAGTTCACGCCGCTGATGACGTCGGCGCGGGCATCGGGATACTGGAAGCTCACGTCGCGGAAGGTGAGCTCGCCGCGCGGCGCGCTGGCCGCGGGCAGTTTGGGCGAGACGGGTGCGTTGATGCTGGTGGGGCAAGTGATGACCTCTTCCACGCGCTCGGCTGCGACCTCGGCACGGGGCAGGATAACCGAAACCATGGTGAGGATCATAAACGCCATGACGATCTGCATGGTGTAGGAGATAAACGCCATCATGTTGCCGACCTGCATCACGCCGTCGGACACGCCCTGCGCGCCAAACCAGACGATAAGCACGGTGTTGTAGTTCATGACGAGCTTCATGAGCGGCATCATAAAGCTCATGGCGCGGGTGGTGTAGAGCTGCGTGGTCATCAGGTCGAGCGAAGCCGTGTCAAAACGCTCGAGCTCATGTTCCTCGCGGTTGAACGAGCGGATGGGCATAAGGCCGTCGAGCAGCTCGCGGGCGGTAAGGTTCACGCGGTCCACAAAGCTCTGCATCTTTTTGAACTTGGGCATGGTGAGGCCCATGAGCACGCCGACAACGGCCGAAACCGCGATGATGGCCACGGCGATGGTCCACTCCAGACCGGTGTGGTTGGCCAGGACGCGCATGACGGCGACGATGCCCATGACGGGGGCCATCAGGCACATGCGGATAAACAGGGTTGCGGCCATCTGGATCTGCTGAATATCGTTGGTGCAGCGGGTGATGAGCGAGGCCTGGCTAAACTTGCCCACCTCGGCCGGCGAGAAGTGCATAACCTTGTTGAAGGTCTCGCGGCGCAGGTCGCGGGCGATGGAGCAGGCGGTGCGCGACGCCACGGCACCGGTCAGAATGGTGGCGACGAGCGACACCAGGCACAGCCCAAACATCGTGGTCGCCATGTGGCTCAGGTAGGCGTTCTGCACGTCGGCGGGGTCGATGCCCTGTGCCTTGTACTCGTCCTGTACATAGCTCACGGCGCGCTGGGTGACGATGGAGCCCGACATGGAGCCCATTTTGTCCGCCATTTGGTTGGCGCCCTCGACGAGCTTGCTTTGGTCTACCAGACCGCCCTCGACACCCAGGCGCAGGCTCTTCATGGTGATCTTACCGCCGTCGGCATCGATCTGCTTTTGCATGTTCTGCGCCGCTGCGGCCTTCTGCTGCATCTCGGCGAGCTGCTCGGGCGTCATCGCTGCCATTTGCTCGGGGGTGGGCATGGCCTGGGCAGCGTTGTTGTCTTTCTCGCTGGACGAGCCCATCATGTCGCCCATGGAGTCGGCGTCAATG
>USMA01000288.1 GCA_900555765.1 uncultured Collinsella sp. | reverse complement strand
TCTGGCAGACGAGTCGCACTACCGCGCCGACCGCCATGAGGCATTCCGCAAGGTCAAGCGCATCAACTCGTGCAGCCGCCATCAGCTGGGCATTGCGCGCGAGCTTGCTGCCTGGCGTGAGGACCGCGCCGAGCGGCGCAACATCCCGCGCAAGTGGGTCATGTCCGACGCTACGCTGCTGGCGCGCGTCAAGCGCAATCCCGTGCGTGTTGAGGAGTTCCGTAGCATCCGCGGTACCGATCAGCTGGGGGAGCGCGACGTGGACGGCGCGCTCATGGCCATCAAGCGCGGTGCGAGCTGTCCGCACGATCGCCTGCCGCTCTTGGTGCGCGGACATCGTCAGATTTCGCCGGAGCTGGAGAGCGTGACTGACCTTATGTATGCGCTTATCCGCCTGGTTGCCGAGCGCTCTGGCGTTGCGACCTCGGTCATTGCCTCGCGCGATGACCTGGCCGACTATATTGAGCATCCCGGGCAGAGCCGCCTGCGCGAAGGCTGGCGCTTTGAGCTTGTGGGCTCGCGCCTGGACGATCTGCTCTCCGGCAATATGGGGTTGACGGTGAAGGACGGCAAAATCGAGCTCCTGTAGGGAAGCCTAGCCGCTTGAGTGGGTAGAATGCCTCCAACGTGTAACTCGATTCGGAGGAATTCGCATGCCCTATTACTATGGTTACGGCTTTGGCATCGACCCGCTGTACCTGCTGGTTGTTCTTGTTTGTACGGTGCTCGGTCTTGCCGCACAGAACTATATCAACTCGACGTACAAAACCTGGTCCAAGGTTCGCTCGGACGGCGCCACGGGCGCCACGGTCGCTCGCCGTATGCTCGACGCCAACGGTTGTAACGCCGTGGGTATCAAGGGTGTCGCTGGCGAGCTCACCGACCATTACACCCCGCAGGACAACAACCTGTATCTGTCGGATGCCAACCGTTCGGGCGGTTCGGTCGCAAGCGTTGCCGTCGCCTGCCACGAGGCGGGCCATGCCGCCCAGCGTCAAAGCGGCTATGCCATGATGAAAGTACGTACCGCCCTCGTGCCGGTCGTCAACTTTACCCAGAACACCTGGACCATCGTGTTGCTCTTGGGCCTTTTTATGAACATTGCCGGGCTCACAACCCTCGCGTTGATCTTCTTCTCGTTTAGTGTGTTGTTCCAGCTGGTTACGCTGCCGGTCGAGATTGATGCCAGCCGCCGCGCCGTGGCATATATTGAGCAGTCGGGGATGAGTTCCAAGCAGGTCGACGGTGCCAAGAAGGTGCTGACGGCCGCCGCGCTTACCTATGTTGCCGCTGCGCTCACCTCGATTATTCAGCTGCTCTATCTTATGGCTCGCTACAACAGAAACTCCAACCGATAACAAATTGGGTCGCTGGGCGCCGCGGGGATTCGTGTCCCCGCGGCGCTGTACTATGTGTTGGACTTGAATTTGCGCAGGGCCGGAGCCCATGTGCACGATGACGAAAGGAGGCTGCGTGGCAGGCGGGAATCTAACCGGCAATGCCGTTTCCGCCGAGTTCGACGGTTCGGACGATCAGGAACGCAAGGAGCTCAGCGTGAGCCAAGCGGTGGAGATCGCCGCCGGCGCGCTCGATGCCATTCCGCAGCTGAGTGTCCTGGGCGAGGTCACGGGTTTCCGTGGTCCCAACGCCCGAAGCGGCCACTGCTACTTCCAGATCAAGGACGACTCGGCGGCCGTCGACTGCATCATCTGGAAGGGCGCCTATCTCAAGCGCACGTTCGATCTGCGCGACGGCATGCAGGTGAGCTTTAAGGGCAGCTTCAATCTCTATAAGGCCACGGGCCGCATGAGCTTTGTCGCTCGCTCGTTTTCGCTGGCGGGGGAGGGTCTGCTGCGTCAACAAGTGGCGCAACTGGCCGAAAAGCTACGCCGCGAGGGCCTGATGGACGAAGCGCGCAAGCGCCGCATCCCGGTGTTCTGCTCCCGCGTGGCGGTCGTTACCTCGCTTTCGGGTGCCGTAATCGACGACGTCAAGCGCACATTGCGTCGTCGCAACCCGCTCGTCGAGCTCGTCTGCGTGGGCGCTATGGTCCATGGCGAGGGTGCGCCGGCCGAGCTCATTGAGGGTCTGCGCCGTGCGGCCGCCATCACGCCGGCGCCCGACTGCATCTTGCTGGTGCGCGGCGGCGGCTCCTTTGAGGACCTCATGACCTTTAATGACGAGGAGCT
>USMA01000287.1 GCA_900555765.1 uncultured Collinsella sp. | reverse complement strand
CACCGCGCACATGGGCCACGCCAGCGGTGCTCTTGTCCATAACGGCAAAGCTCTCGCGGCGACGGTCGTACTCATCGCGACGGGCGCTCTCATACGAAACGCGCAGGATCAGACCGGCGAGCATAAGCGACACGATAATCGACGAACCGCCGTAGCTAATAAACGGCAACGGTTTGCCCGTCATGGGAAACACGTTGAGGATGCCCAGCGCGTTAATCAAAAACTGCACCGCGAGAATGACCGCGGAGCCAGACGCCATAAGCGCGCCCCGACGATCGGTCGCCTGCTCGGCAATGCGAAACGCCGAGTAGATCAGCTTCGCAAACACCAAGAAGAACAGCACGGTTCCGACAAAACCGACTTCCTCGCCAATGATGGCCAGGATGTAGTCATTGTGCGCCTCGGGAAGATACGAGTACTTCATGGTTGAGTTGCCGATGCCACGGCCGAACAGACCGCCCGAGGCAAAGGCCATGATGGCAAGCGTGGCCTGATAGCCGTCACCATACTCGTCGGCCCAAGGGTTCAAGGCAACCTGTAGGCGCACCATTCGGTACGGCTCTGCTACAAGCGCAATCACGATCACGAGAATGCCGAAGATTAGCACGCCGATGATAAATCTGGGGTCGAGACCCGCAAACAACGCCATGCACATGAGGGTCAACAGGATGATCAGGACAGTACCGAAATCGGGCTGGATAAAGATCAGAAAGAGCGAAATGCCCAGGTAGATGCCCATCTTGCGAAGGAATTCGTTGATGTTGCCACCGGGCGAAAAGAAGCGATCAAGCATGATGGCCGAATACGCAATGGCAAATGGCTTTAAAAACTCGGAAGGCTGGAACTGAATACCGGCGATGTTGAGCCAGCGCGTGGCGCCACGGCTGCCGCTGCCCACCAAGAACACCAGAAGCAGTAGCCCTATCATGCCGATAAGGAAGATCCTGAGCACATCCTCCCCAAACCAGCTGTCCGGCAAAACGCGCACGATGGCAATCAGCGCTAGAACACCGACCACGGCAAACGCGGCCTGTCGACCCAGAAAAAACGTCGCCGAGCCATTCTCGTGCAGCGCCTCGACCGAAGACGCCGAGTACACCATCAGCAGGCCAAAGCATACCAAGGTAAACAGGCAGGCCATGAATATCAAACGGGGGCGCATGATACGGGCGGGAACGCCGGCAATATAGCGTTCGCTAAACGACTGCCCGCCGCGGCTGGAACGCGGTGTGATGCGACGTGAGGAAGCACGGTCCGAGTCGGGCCTCCTCATACCTTGTCGGGGGCTCTCCTCTCTCACCGCAACCCCTATTCCATTTGTGATTTCGCTGTAGCGGCAAGCTGAGCCACGTAGTCCTTAAACACGCGGCCGCGCTCCTCATAGCCCGAGAACTCATCGAACGAAGAGCAGGCAGGAGAAAGTAAGATCACGTCACCACGACTCGAAAGCGAACGGGCAACGTCCACGGCGTCGCGCAGATCATCCGCCTGAGCGATATCCACATCGCCATCGACATCGGCCTCGTCCATAGCGGCGGTGAAGCGCTCGCGCGCATCGCCAAAGCAGACGACCGAGCGCACGTTGTCCATAACGACGCGCGCGAAGTCCGTGAGCGGCGTGCCCTTATCGTGGCCGCCGAGCAGCAAGATCACGTCGTCATCGGGAAATGCCGTCAGCGCCTTCTCGACCGCATCGGTGTTAGTCGCCTTGGAATCGTTGACGTAGCGCACGCCGTCAATCTCGCCACACGGCTCCACGCGGTGCTCGAGCGGCTGGAACGAGGCAAGACCGCGGCAGACACCATCAACATCGGCACCGACCGCCAAGGCAGCCGTGGCAGCGCACAGGGCATTGATAACATTGTGATGGCCCGAGATCTTGAGCTCGGATGTAGCGATGAGCGGGGTCTCGATGCCTTTCAGACGCACGATCATCTTGCCATCGCGCACAAAGGCGGCATCCTCGCCCTCAGGCTCGTCAAAGGCAACCTTGCAGATGCGACGACCCGGCGTGTAGATGTACTCATCGAACTCGTGAATGCCGGCGTCTTCGACGTCGACAACCACCAGATCGTCATCGACCATATTGTCAAACAGTTTGACCTTGGCAAGCGCATAGTTCTTATGGCTCTTATGCCAGCCCAAGTGGTCAGGAGTGATGTTGAGCAGAACCGCCACGCAGAAGTATAGCTCTCTGTTCTCAC
>USMA01000286.1 GCA_900555765.1 uncultured Collinsella sp. | reverse complement strand
AGCAAAAGGATGCATAATCCGAGTCTGCTGACCGCCATCTGCGCCGTGGTCTCGTTCTTTATCGGAGCGATTCCGTTTGGCCTGATCTTGGGCCGCGTGTTCAACCACACGGACATTCGCAAGGCGGGCTCCGGCAACATCGGCACCACCAACGCGCTGCGCGTGGCCGGCCCCAAGGTGGCCGCGCTCACGCTGCTGCTCGACTGCCTTAAGGGCGCCATCTGCGTTGTCATCGCCGTCCGCTCATCGCGCGCGTGGGCTATGGATTTCCGCCGAACATCATGGCGCCCGGAGCCCCCGGCGACTGGATGCTCGGCGTCATCTGCCTGGCAGCGGTGTGGGGCCACATCTTCTCGCCCTACCTCAATTTCCATGGCGGCAAGGGAATCGCAGTTGGCCTGGGCGTCATCCTCGCCTGGTATTGGCCAATTGGCCTGTCGCTGCTGGGCATGTTTATCGTGGCCGTCGCCATCACCAAGTTTGTGTCGGTGGGCTCGCTTGCCGCGGCCATCGGTCTTCCCATCGCTGCTTGCGCGGTCTTTCCGTACAGCAGCCTGGGCCTCAAGTTCTGCATGGCGATAATCGGCATCACCGTGGTGTGGGCCCATCGCGCGAACATCAAAAAGCTCATGACCGGTAAGGAGTCCAAGCTCTCGTTTACCAAGCGCGTCACCGAGCCCGACGATAAGTAGGAGAGAGTCATGAATGTTGCGCTGATTGGCTCTGGCTCGTGGGGAACCGCCGTCGCCGGCCTTGCCGCCGCGCGAGCCGTGCGCGTAACCATGTGGGCCCATAGCGAGCAGACGGCCGCCGGCATTAACGGTGAGCACCGCAACCCCCGCTACCTTGTGGGCTACGAGCTGCCGGACAACGTGGTAGCAACGACCGAGCTCGCCCAGGCGCTCGACGGTGCCGATGCGATCATCTTTGCCGTGCCCTCCACGCACTTGCGCGACGTGTGCCATCGGGCAGCGCCCTTTATCGCCGCCGATACCCCGGTGCTCTGCCTCACCAAGGGCATTGAGCCCGAGTCCGGCCTGCTCATGAGCGAGGTCATCGCCAGCGAGATCGGCAACGAGGCGCGCGTGGCGGCGCTCTCGGGTCCCAACCATGCCGAGGAGCTCTGCAGCGGCGGTCTTTCTGCCGCCGATAGGGGAGACCTTTAAGGACCTGCTCCTATCCACGGCCTTCCGTATTTATCTGTCGCAAGACATGACCGGTGTCGAGGTCTGCGGCGCCATGAAAAATGTCATCGCCATCGTATGCGGCATCTCCGCCGGTACCGGTGCGGGCGACAACACGCTTGCCCTCATCATGACGCGCGGCCTGGCAGAGATCAGCCGTCTGGTGCACGCCCGCGGCGGTCAAGCTATGACCTGCATGGGACTTGCCGGCATGGGCGACCTCATTGCCACCTGCACCTCGGAGCACTCGCGCAACCGCACCTTTGGCTACGAGTTTGCCCACGGCGTGTCGCTCGACGAGTATCAGACGCGCACGCATATGGTGGTCGAGGGCGCCGTCGCGGCCCGCAGCGTCAGCGAGCTTGCCCGTTCGCTGGGCGTAGACATTCCGCTCACCTTTGCCGTGGAGCAAACGCTCTACAACGGTGTTACTTTGGATAGGGCGCTCGAGATTCTTACCGATCGCGTCCCTTCTCAAGAGTTCTACGGACTCACCGACTAGCGCAGAAAGGCTACTACCATGGGTTCCATCAAAATCGCTCCGTCCGTCCTTTCGGCCGACATGGCCAACCTCAAGGGCGAGCTCGACAAGATCGCCGGTGCCGACTACGTACACTTTGACGTTATGGACGGTCACTTTACCGGCAACCTCACCTTTGGCGTTGACATCCTTAAGGCCGTCAAGCGCTCCACCGATGTACCGGTCGACGCGCACCTCATGGTGTCGAACCCCGACGAGACGGTCGATTGGTATGCCGACGCCGGTGCCGACATGATCACCGTGCACTACGAGGCTTCCACGCACCTGCACCGCACGCTCACGCATCTGCAGCAGCGCGGCGTCAAGGCCGGCGTGGTGCTCAACCCCGCCACCCCCGTGTGCGTGCTCGAGAGCATCATCGACGTTGTCGACATGGTGCTGCTGATGAGCGTGAACCCTGGCTTTGGCGGCCAGAGCTTTATCCCTGGTACAATCGCCAAACTGCACGAGCTTACGGCCATGTGCGAGCGACATGGCGTGTCGCCCATGATCGAGGTCGACGGC
>USMA01000285.1 GCA_900555765.1 uncultured Collinsella sp. | reverse complement strand
AGACCCTGTTCCATAAAAAGAACTGCGGTATCTCCCTGCCCACCGTGATGGAGGAGCGCACCCTGACCCGCGTCAGTGCGCAGTCGGCGGCACTGTTCCGTGTCTGTGAGGATCTGCAAACCGCGCTGCACAATGCCCCTGCCGCCGACGGCGGCATCGACGTGGCCCGTTGGTACCGTGCGGAGATCGCCGCGCGGACACAGCAGGCCGGTGAGCTCATCAACCAGCTGGAGACCATTGTAGACGCCGCCTGCTGGCCCTATCCCACCTACGCCGACATCCTGTTCTACGTGTAGATCGTAACTGACATATCGTCACGGAATTGAGCCGGGGTCCGCATCATGCGGGCCCCGGTTTTTGTTTGCGAAGGACGCTTTGAAGCCCGTTTTGCAACTGATTCGCCCACGCAATAAGGGGGCGTGGGCAAAAAACGTCAAATATGAGTACTGTCACAATTCCTGTAGCATTATTTTTTTGCTAAATATGCAGTATTACGCAACATATGTCCAAGTACTTAGCTGATAAACGCCTGCAATTCTTTCGCCGTAGGACCCCTGGCGTCTAAATCGCCTTCTGATGGCATGAAATCGCTGTAACTAAAATGGTAACAGTACTCAAATTTGCCATTTTTTGACCACAGGCCTTGCGATGATGCCGGGATCCGCACCCTGTCGGGTTCGAATCCCGGCATATCGGTAGCAAAAAGCCCGCTACCGAATTGGTAACGGGCTTCACATTTCAAATGGTGCCCCCAGCGGGATGTCCGCGTGCGGCTGGCGCCGCCCGCATTCGCTGCGTCGCTTCGCTCCTTGCGTGCTGCGCTGGAAAACGCTTGTGCGTTTCCTCAGCTCCGCACCCTGTCGGGTTCGAATCCCGGCGTTGGGGAAGAAAAAAGCCCGCTACCGAATTGGTAACGGGCTGCTCAGATTCTGTGGTGCCCCCAGCGGGATTCGAACCCGCGATATCCACCTTGAAAGGGTGGCGTCCTTGGCCGCTAGACGATGGGGACAGCGGGAAAGAGTATAGCAGACTTTTTTAGCCGTTCACATATCGTTGGCAAACTGAAAAACCACCACAAAGGTGCCTGTCCCCTTTTTGGTGGTTGGGGCGTTAGGGGAGGAGCTTCATGGCGGCGTCGTGGGCGGCGTACTCGTAGGTGTCGTCGAGGGGTTTGAGCGGCAGCAGGGCTGTGGCCTGCGCATCGCCTCGCCGCTCGAGGGCGTGCGCGATCAGCCAGTCGGCGAGTTCGGGGTTCTTGGGCAGTGCCGGTCCGTGCAGGTACGTGCCGATGACGCCCTTGTAGCTCAGACCCTCAAGGCCATCATCGCCGTTGTTGCCGGTGCCCGTGACGACGGACGTTCCAAGCGGCGTGGCCTCTGCATCGAGCAGGGTGCGGCCGCCATGGTTCTCGAATCCCACAAAGGGCTCAGGTGCCAGGTCGGTTTTGACGGCTACGTTGCCGATCAGGCGATCGGAGCCACGTACGGTTTCGGCGGCAATGACGCCCAGGCCCTCAATGCGATCGTCGCCCATATAGTACGAACGGCCGAGCAGCTGATAGCTGCCACAGATGGCAAGCAGCGAGCCGCCATCCTCAACATAGGCCGCGACCTTGTCTTTTTGGGCGAGCAGCTCGTGTGCCACGGCTAGCTGGTCGCGGTCGGAGCCGCCACCCATCATGACGATGTCGGCGTCGGTGAGATCGAGCGCCTCGCCCATGCGGACCTCGTCCACGCGCACAGGAATGCTGCGCCAGGCGCAGCGGCGCTCGAGCGCGATAACATTGCCGCCGTCGCCGTAGAGGTTAAGGGCATCGGGATACAGGTAGACGATGCGCAGCGGGCGCGAAAGCTCGACTGGCGCGATGCCGGCAGGAAGAGCGCTGCCGTCGGCACGGGCTACGGCGCGCCCAGCAACAGCGTCGGCGGTGCCCTTCAGTCCGTCGAGTTCCTTGACCAGCGGCGGGACGGCCGTGTTGTTAGCGACGGCGTAGAAGGTGTCATTGACGGCCTCGTCCGCCACGGCGCCAATTGCCTGCGCGACGTCCGAGATAATTGCGGCATCGATGCCGGCGTACTTGAGACGCACCTGCATGTCGTGCGCGCGCGTGCCTCCGGCAAAGGCGACAAGACCCGGCGTGTCGGCGATGCGCTCAAAGTCGACGTCGTAGATCCACGATACATCGTGTCCGTCGGCGTCGTTGTCGTTAAGGAAGAAAGCGCAGAGTCTGCC
>USMA01000284.1 GCA_900555765.1 uncultured Collinsella sp. | reverse complement strand
TGAGCACCGGCGGGGCGGCAACGGCCACGCGCGCGATGGCGAGCAGCTGGCGCTGGCCCTGTGACAGGTTGGCGCCGTCGGCCGTGACCGGTGTGTCGTAGCCCTGCGGCAGGCGGCGGATAAACGAATCCGCGCAGGCGGCCTCAGCGGCGGCACGCACTTCCTCGTCGGTCGCGTCGAGCTTGCCAAAGCGGATGTTCTGCGCAATGGTGACGCTAAACAGGTGCGTGTCCTGCAGCACACTGCCGAGCGACCCGCGCAGGCTGGCCTTGGCAATGTGCTTGCCGTCGCTGCCGTCGTACGTGATCTCGCCGTCATCGACCTCGTAGAAGCGGTTGATGAGGTTGGTGATGGTCGTCTTTCCGGCGCCCGTCGAGCCCACAAAGGCGATCTTTTGCCCCGGCTTGGCAAACAGGTTGAGGTCCGTGAGCACGCGGGTGCCCGGCACGTAGGAAAAATCCACGGCATGGAAGCGCACGTCTCCGGCAAGCGGAACCAAGCCGCACGTGAGTTCGGTACCGTCGGCGGCCACCGCGCGGCCCGACTCATCAACGGCTGCCACATCATGCAAGTGCCCGTACGCGCCCACACCCAGCCCCTCGGGAATTTTCCACGCCCACGCGGCATCGCCCGTCTGCACCAGCTCCACGCAGCCCTCGTCCACCTCGGGCTTAAGGTCCATAGCCGCAAACAGGCGCTCGGCACCGGCCAACGCGTTGAGCAAGAAGTTGCCGAGCTGCGTAAACTGGTTGATGGGCATGGCGGCTTGGCGCACAAAGACCAGGTAGCTTGCAAGCGCGCCCACGTCGGCGAGCCCCTTGATGCAGAGCATGCCGCCCGCCACGGCGACGATGGCATAGTTGACGTAGCCAATCACGACGGTCATGGGCACCATGGAGTTGGCATAGCTCACGGCGGCGGTGCCGGTGCGGCGAAGTTCGTCGTTGCGGCAGGTGAAGCCGGCGACATTCGCTGCCTCGCGGTTAAAGACCTTGATGACCTTTTGGCCCGAGACCATCTCTTCGATATATCCGTCCAGATCGCCAAGCGATGCCTGCTGGGCGGCAAAGAAACGCTTAGAGCGCGCACCCGAGTAGCGCGCATACAGCACAATGGCCGCATCGCACACGAGCGTGATAATCGTGAGCTGCCAGTTAAGGATGATGAGCATGGCCGTGGTGCCCACAACCTGAATGGCGGCCTGAATCACGTTGGCAAAGCTGTTGTTAAGCGCCTCGGAGACGGTGTCGACGTCATTGGTGAAAAAACTCATGATGTCGCCCGAGCGCGTGCTGTCAAAATAACTGAGCGGCAGCGTCTGGATGTGCGCAAACAGGTCGCGGCGAATATCGGACACCACGCGTTGGGCCGCGCGCACCATAATCTGCGAGTAGCCCAGGGCCGAGAGCACGCCCGCGGCGTAGATGACCGCCGTCAGGATGACCTGCTTGGCGAGCAGATCCTCCCCGCCCGTAGCCAAACCGTTAACGATGGGGCGCACCATGTAGGTGCCGGCGAGGCTCGCGATGGCGGCAACGGAGGCGAGCACGCCCACCGCGAGCAACGAGAACTTGGCATGTCCCATGTAGGAGAGCAAGCGACGCACAGTGCGCTTGAGGTCGGCCGGGCGTGCTTGGGCTGCGGTCTTAGGCATGGCGCTCACCCCCTTCCAAGGGTGATCCGCATGCAACGGAGGAAAACGGATCATTCGCGCAGCCACCGTCGTTGCCATCGCCGGCGTCCGCGTTCCCCGCAAACTCCATCTGCGAGGCGTAAATCTCCTGGTATATGTTGTCGCCCGCCAGCAGTTCCTCGTGCGTGCCCACGCCGTGGACACGACCGTCGTCCAGCACCACAATGCGATCGGCATCCATGACGCTCGCGATGCGCTGGGCGATGATAAGCACGGTCGTATCGGGGATCTGAGCGATGTGCTCGCGAATCTTTGCGTCGGTCGCCATATCGACCGCGCTGGTGGAGTCGTCAAAAATGAGCACGCGCGGATGCTTGAGCAGCGTGCGCGCGATGCACAGGCGTTGCTTCTGGCCACCCGAGACACCGGCGCCGCCTTGGCCCAACTCGCCGTCCAGCCCGCCGATGCGATCAAGAAACTCGTCCACGCACGCCGCGCGGCAAGCCGCGAGGAGCTCATCGTCCGACGCCTGCGGATTGCCCCACTGCAGGTTCTCGCGCACGGTGCCCGTAAACAACACGTTCTTTTGCAGCACAATGCCT
>USMA01000283.1 GCA_900555765.1 uncultured Collinsella sp. | reverse complement strand
CGCTGCAGGCGCAGATTAACCCGCACTTCCTGTTCAACACGCTGAACACCATTGCATCGTTTACGCGCACCGATCCGCTGCGGGCCCGCGAACTGCTTCGTGAGTTCTCATCGTTCTATCGTGCCACGCTCGACAACTCGGGATCGCTTATTCCGGTCTCGCGCGAGGTTGCACAGACCAAGCGCTACCTTACCTTTGAGAAGGCCCGCTTTGGCGAGGACCGCGTGCTTGCGACGTTCGATGTGTCCGAGGACGTGGAAGATACGCTGGTGCCGGCGTTCGTGATCCAGCCGATTGTCGAGAACGCCGTACGTCATGGTATGGGCGATGACGACGCCCTGAGGATCGACGTGACCGTTCACCAAGACGGCGAGGATGCAATCTTGATTGCCGTGGCCGATAATGGCGTGGGCATGGATGAGGGTACCGCCGCCAGACTGTTTGACGAGCGCTCTGCCCGTCCCGACGCCAGCTCTCCCCAAGGTGGCGGCGCCGGCGTGGCCATGCACAATATTTCGGAGCGCATCCATCGCTTTTATGGGCCGCACTCCTATACGCGTGTCGAATCGGCGCCGGGCAAGGGCACCAAAGTGCTCCTTCATCTTGATTTGTCAGAGAGCATCTTTGACATTCAAGAGTAAAATAAAAGGCTACGGGTTCAACGTCATGCGACGGATGCCCGGCGTAGTTAGTTGACGAAAGGTTTTATCCCTATGCTGCGTGCGATGATTGTGGATGATGAGGCGCCGGCTCGCTCGGAGCTTCGCTTCCTGCTCGAGCAAACGGGCAAGATCGGCACGATCACGGAGGCGTCGAGCGTCCGCTCCGCCATCGAGATGCTTATGGAAAGTCGCGTGGATGTCGTGTTTCTCGATATCTCGATGCCCGGTGCCTCGGGCCTGCAACTTGCCGAGGCGCTGCATAAGCTCAAAAATCCGCCGGCGATCGTGTTTGTGACTGCGTATAGTGACCATGCGGTCGAGGCATTCGACGTGGATGCCGTCGATTATCTGATGAAGCCGGTCGAGGAAGCTCGCTTGGATCGCGCGATCGAGAAGCTCATGCACCGCGCCCAGCCGGTTACGGACAGCAAGGTGACCATCGAGCGTATCCCGGTGGAAAAGGGCGGCCGCAAGGTGCTCATTCCCGTGGATGACATTCGCTTTATCATGGCCAAGGACGATTACTCCTGCATCTATACCGTCGATGATCGCTTTTTGTCGACGACCTCGCTGGCGCAGTTTGAGGCCAAGCTCTGCGACTTTGGCTTCTTCCGTGTTCACCGCCGCTATATCGTCAACTTGGCGTGCGTTACGGACGTCGAGACGGTGCCCTCGGGCGCCATCCAGCTGGGCATTACGGGCGTCGACGAACGCGTGCCGGTTTCGCGCCGCCGCGTCGTGCCGCTTAAGAAGGCCCTGAGTCTCTAGCACACTGGCCCCGCAGCCCTGTAGACCCATCGTCTGCGGAGCCGTGGGGCCTTTTTTGTATGTATCTGCCGAATCGGTTTTTGCGGAAGGGATCCCATGAACAGTGCAAGCGCCAAGCGCATCGACATCATCTCGGACACCCACGGCTATTTATCGCCTGCGCTCCTGGACGAGCTTGAGGGCGCGGATCTGATTATCCACGCCGGCGACCTTACGTCAGAGATGGACTACGAGCACCTATGCACCATCGCCCCCGTGCGGGCCGTACTGGGCAACAACGATTACTACCGCGACTACGGCCCCGATGTAGACCGTCTTGCGCTCTTTACCTACGAAGGCCTCAAATTCGCCGTAGCCCACTACCGCGAAGACCTTCCGGTGGGATCCGTAGACGTAGCCATCAACGGCCACACCCACGTAACCAAAGAAGCCCAAGTGGGCCGTTGCTTAGTCCTCAACCCGGGCAGCGCCAGCTACCCCAGAGGCACCCGAGGTCCCACCATGGCCAGAATGCTAGTAAAAGACGGCCATGTCATAAGCACCAAGTTTATTGACCTAGACTAACCGCAACAAAAACGGGGGATGCAGATGCGTCCCCTGTTTCCATTTGAGCCAAAGGCAGAGTTTCAACAAGAACCTTAGACAACCCCGCCGCGGAGAACGGGGTCGCCGAGCCGCGAAGCGGCGAGCAACAACAACGGCTCGAACAATGTGACGGCAGGGAGGGTCTCCGGGGCTGAGGGCGGGGGTTAAGCTTGTCGCGAGTTCCGCACGCAAAGGAAAGCACTTAATGTGCTTTCCGTCTTGCGCAGGACTGTAGA
>USMA01000282.1 GCA_900555765.1 uncultured Collinsella sp. | reverse complement strand
CAGTCGTCGTGACCTGCGCCTTTTCTATGCCTTCCCGCGTCTGCGCATCAATCGCTACGAAGGTGTCATTCGAGCAACTAATCTCCGCGACCGCGCTCACGAGCTGTTTCGGCGCTAGCCGGGACGGGTGTGCTTGCGGCCCCTTGCTCGCGTATTTCCCATTGGTTTCGCGTCCGTTGCTGCGCCGTTTCCAAGATTGCGGCAGCGTTTCCATTCGACAACGCAGCGTTTAACAACGCCGTATCTGGTCTACACCAGTTGCCCCTCGGCCGCATTATGGGTGCCGACAACGTCCATGCGACCAAGGGGGAGCGAATGTACGATACGGGATCGACAACGTTTATGCTCATCTGCACCATGCTCGTGTTTTTAATGACACCGGGTCTGGCGTTTTTCTATGGCGGCCTGTCCAGGCGCAAAAATGTCATCAACACCATGCTCATGTGCTTTGGCGCCATTGGCCTGGTTGGTGTGCTGTGGATTGTTGCCGGCTGGTCGCTGGCCTACGGCGGCGACGGTTCCAGCCCGTTTATTGGAGGCCTTGACCAGCTACTGTACCTTCCGGTGCTCAACCAGGTGCTGCAGGCGGCTGAGGGCACCGCGTCGGACGGCGCCGTCTACCCTCAGATCATCAACATCGCCTTTCAGATGGCATTTGCCATGATCACTGCTGCTATCGTCACGGGCAGCCTGGCCGGCCGCGTTAAGTTTGGTGCCATGACGGCCATCCTGGGCATTTGGCTGCTCGTGGTTTACGCGCCGCTTGCCCACATGGTCTGGGGCGGCGAGGGCTCCTTTATCGGCGACATCATCGGCGCGCTCGACTTTGCCGGCGGCGACGTGGTGCACATCTCGTCCGGTCTGACGGGCCTGATTCTCTGCTTAATGCTTGGCCGTCGTCGCGGCTTTGGCATGGTGAGCTACCGTCCGCATATCGTGCCGTTTGTGGCGCTGGGCGCCGGGCTGCTTTGGTTTGGCTGGTTTGGCTTTAACGGCGGCAGCGAGTTTAAGGCCGATGCCGTGGCGGCGCTTGCCATCCTCAACACCGTGACGGCCAGCGCGGCGGGCATGGTCTCGTGGCTTGCCGTCGAGCGCGTGCACACCGGTCGCCCCACGCTGGTGGGCGCCAGCACCGGTCTGGTTGCGGGCCTTGTGGTGGTCACGCCCGGCGCGGGCTTTGTCGAGCCGTGGGCAGCGCTGGTTATGGGCCTGATCGTATCGCCCGTCTGCTACCTGGCCATCAGCCATCTTAAGACCAAGTTTGGCTACGACGATGCGCTCGACGCGTTTGGCTGCCACGGTATCGGCGGCATCTTGGGCGGCGTGCTCACGGGCCTGTTCTGCGTGCCGGAACTCTCGTGGACCGGTAAGGGCGGCCTGCTCTACACGGGCGACGTGTCGCTGCTCATCTCGCAGATTTTGGGCATTGTGGTGACGGTCGCTATTGTGCTGGTGCTCGATTTGGTGATCGCCGCGGTGGTCAAGGCACTGTTCCACGGCAGTCTGCGTGTGGACGAGGCCGATGAGGCGCTGGGCCTGGATGCGAGTCAGCACGGCGAGAGCGCCTACCCTTCGTTCTCCGGACTCGATTAGCAGCTTCCCCAGGCTCCGCACCTTGCCCTTCAAACCGTCGCGCGGCTTCCCCAGGCACCGCACCTTGGGTTTCAAACCGTCGCTTGCGTACAAAAGTACGCGGCGCTCCTCTTTCAACCCAATCTGCGGCACCTGGGAAACCCGCGTCATTGAATGGCAATTCATTTATTTGATAAAGAGAGGAATTCATTATGAAAAAGATCACGGCTATCGTGCGTCAGGAAAAGCTTGAGGTTCTTAAAGACGCGCTGTTTGCTGCTGATGTTCGTGGTATGACCATCAACCAGGTGCAGGGCTGCGGCGCTCAGCATGGCTGGAAGGAATACGTGCGCGGCAACGAACTGCTCGTCAACACGATTCCTAAGGTACAGTTCACCCTCATTTGCGCCGACGAGCATGTCGACGGCATTGTCGACATCATCTGCAACGCCGCTCGCACCGGTGCCGTTGGAGACGGCAAGATTTGGGTCGAACCGGTCGAGGAAGTTATCCGCATCCGTACCGGCGAACACGGCCCCGCCGCGGTGTAGAACCGACCGTTTGCCATCCGCAACGTTAAAATATCGCAGTGAGGCATAAGGCTTGCGTTGCGGATGGGCGGATTATGGGTCGCAATAAATATCCCGAAGAGACGGTCGCGAAGATTCTCGACGCGGCGCTGGAGCT
>USMA01000281.1 GCA_900555765.1 uncultured Collinsella sp. | reverse complement strand
CAGCGGCGTCTGGAAATCGTCCGCGCGCTTGCCACCAACCCCTAGCTGCTGTTGCTCGACGAACCTGCCGCCGGCATGAACCCGTCCGAGACCGCAGAGCTCATGGCGAACATCGTCAAGATTCGCGACACCTTCGGCATCGCCATCATGCTTATCGAGCATGATATGTCGCTCGTTATGAACATCTGCGAGGGCATCTGCGTGCTTAACTTTGGTAAGGTCATCGCCAAGGGCACGGCAGAGGAAATCCAGAACAACGACGCCGTTATCGAGGCGTATCTGGGTAAGCAGGATAAGGGGGAGAACTAAATGGCAGAGCCGATGCTTTCCGTCTACAACATCAACGTCTGGTACGGCGCTATCCACGCCATCAAGGACATCTCCTTTAACGTTAACGAGGGTGAGATCGTGGCCTTGATTGGTGCCAACGGTGCCGGCAAGTCCACAACGCTCAAGACCGTCTCGGGCCTGCTGCGCTCCAAGACCGGCTCCATCAAGTTTATGGGCGAGGACATTACCCATACGCCCGCTGATAAGCTGGTTGGTAAGGGCCTGGCTCAGGTTCCCGAGGGTCGTCGCGCCTTTTTGCAGATGACGGTCGAGGAGAACCTGGAGATGGGTGCCTATACACAGCCCAAGTCCACGGTGGCTCCGGGCCTGGAGCGCGTCTACGAGCAGTTCCCGCGCCTAAAGGAACGTCGTCGCCAGGTCGCCGGCACCCTTTCGGGCGGCGAGCAGCAGATGCTCGTTATGGGGCGCGCCCTTATGAGTAACCCCAAACTGCTTATGCTCGACGAACCTTCCATGGGTCTGGCACCGATTCTGATCGAACAGATCTTCCAGATTGTCGAGGACCTGCACAAGGCCGGCACCACGGTGCTTCTGGTTGAGCAAAACGCGCAGATGGCGCTTTCCATCGCCACGCGCGGCTACGTGCTCGAGACCGGCAAGATCACCATGACCGGTACCGGCCAAGAGCT
This sequence comes from uncultured Collinsella sp., assembly GCA_900555765.1. Classification (GTDB taxonomy): domain Bacteria; phylum Actinomycetota; class Coriobacteriia; order Coriobacteriales; family Coriobacteriaceae; genus Collinsella. Next base: position 1,284 of record USMA01000281.1, on the reverse strand, counting down.
CCTGCATGACGATAACGTCCGCAAAGCTTACTTGGGCGGCTAGGCGGTTCTGCCGTTCTGCCGAACGGCGGACCAGTTGACGCTGCGCGGGCACCAGAGCGACAACTTGTCATTCAAAGAGGGCGGCATGACCAGAAGGGCTATGCCGCCCTCTTTTCATGTCAATTTGTTCGCTCTGGTGCCCGCTCGCTGTCCGTCCTCTGCCTGCGACGTTGGAGGTAGTCGTTGGGGACGTTTTCCTTCGTCCCCGCCAAATCATTTTGCTCTGTCATGCGGGTTGGTATTTAAAGTGCGACAATGCCGTGTGGAAATAGAAGTGTCATCTGGGGGTCTATCTATGCTGTACGAGTTTTGTGCCGAGAACTTTGAGCGGGTGCCGGCGGCTATCGATGCCGGTGCAAGGCGTATCGAGCTGTGCGACAACCTTGCCGTTGGCGGCACCACGCCTTCGGCCGGCGTTATCAGCGCTACGACCAACTATGCCCACGAACACGATGCACGGGTGATGTGCATGATCCGTCCGCGTGGCGGCGACTTTCACTACAACCAGGACGAGTTGCGTATGATGGAGATGGACCTGGGCCTTGCCGTGAGCGCCGGCGTTGACGGCTTGGTCTTTGGCTGCTGCAAGCCCTGCGCTGGCGGATGGGCGCTCGACGAGCTTACGCTTGGCGCCCTCGTGATGGCTGCGGGCTGCGCGACCGAGGAATGTAAGCGTGAGCCCATCGACATCACCTTCCACATGGCATTTGACCAGCTCTCGCCCGAGGCTCAGCTCGACGCGATTGACACACTCGCCGAGTGCGGCATCACACGCATCCTGACGCATGGTGGCGCTGCCGGTACGCCGATCGAGGACAACTTCGAAAACTTGGCCCGCTTGATCGAGTATGCGGGCGACCGCTTGACCATCCTTCCCGGCGGCGGCATTTCCACGGCCAACCGCGATACCGTGGCGGCGGCACTGGGCGTCTCCGAGCTCCTTGGCACCAAGATCGTGCCGCTGGAGGGATAACCCGTGGCGCTGGTATTTGACGTTCGGCAGGCGAGCGGTAAGCCCGACGACAACCGCCGCCCCGGCACCGCGTGCCCCTTTTGCGATACCGAGGAACTCGCCAATATCATCCGGCGCGACGGTGACTGCATCTGGCTCGAGAATAAGTTTAAGACCTTGCGGGCCACTCGCCAGACCGTATTGATTGAGTCGTCCGACCACGACGCCGACCTGGTGACCTATGCGCCGGACGAGCTGCAACATGTTATGAGGTTTGCTCTGGATTGCTG
>USMA01000280.1 GCA_900555765.1 uncultured Collinsella sp. | reverse complement strand
ACCCCGAGCCCACCGAGGAGCAGATTAAGTACGCCATTCGCGGTAACGTCTGCCGCTGCACCGGCTACAAAAAGATTATCGAGGGCATCTCGCTGGCCGCTGCGGTGCTCCGCGGCGAAAAGCAGATCGATGAGGACCTGGAGCGCGGCGATGACTACGGCGTGGGCAAGCGCGCCTTCCGTATCGACGTGCGCAAGAAGGTGCTCGGCGAGGGCAAGTATCCCGACGACATCGACGCGCTCGCTCAGCCGGGCCTGACCTATGCCAGCGCCGTGCGCTCCAAGTATCCGCGCGCCCGCGTGCTCTCCATCGACACCTCCAAGGCCGAGGCCCTGCCCGGTGTGGTGGGCATCCTGCGCGCCGAGGACGTGCCGGTCAACCAGGTCGGCCACCTTATCCAGGACTGGGACGTCATGATCGCCCAGGGCGATATCACCCGCTGCGTGGGTGACGCCATCGTGCTGGTGGTTGCCGAGGACGAGGCGACGCTCGAGAAGGCCAAGAAGCTCGTAAAGATTGACTACGAGCCGCTGGAGCCCGTGCGCAACATTGTCGAGGCCAAGGCTGCCGACGCCCCGCGCCTGCACGACAGCTTCTTTGCCTTTGGCAACACGGTGGAGCTCAAGGACAACGTGTGCCAGAGCCGTCACGTGACGCGCGGCGACGCCGCCAAGGCGCTGGCAGAAAGCGCGTTTACCGTGACGCAGCGCTTTACCACGCCCTTTACCGAGCATGCCTTCTTGGAGCCCGAGTGCGCCGTCGCCTTCCCGTACAAGAACGGCGTCAAGGTGCAGTCGACCGACCAGGGTGCCTACGACACGCGCAAAGAGTGTGCCCACATGTTTGGCTGGGACAACGAGCCCGAGCGCGTGGTCGTCGAGACCATGCTTGTGGGCGGCGGCTTTGGCGGCAAGGAGGACGTGTCCATCCAGCACCTGGCCGCGCTCGCCGCATATAAGTTCCAGCGTCCCGTGAAGTGCAAGCTCACGCGTGCCGAGTCGCTCGCTTTCCATCCCAAGCGCCACGCCATGGACGGCACCTTTACGCTGGGCTGCGACGCCGAGGGCAACTTTACCGGTCTGGATTGCGAGATCAACTTTGATACCGGCGCCTACGCGTCGCTGTGCGGTCCGGTGCTCGAGCGCGCCTGTACGCATGCCGTCGGTCCCTACAAGTACCAGAATACCGACATTCGCGGCTTTGGCTACTACACCAACAACCCGCCCGCCGGCGCGTACCGAGGCTTTGGCGTTTGCCAGTCCGAGTTTGCGCTCGAGAGCCTGATCGACCTGCTGGCAGAGAAGGTCGGCCTGGATCCGTGGGAGATTCGCTACAGAAACGCCATCGAGCCGGGCGAGGTTTTGCCCAACGGTCAGATTGCCGACTGCTCCACGGCGCTGAAGGAGACGCTGCTCGAGGTCAAGGATGCCTACTACGCGCATCCCGGCCACGCCGGTATCGCCTGCGCCATGAAGAACGCTGGCGTGGGCGTTGGCCTGCCCGATGCCGGCCGCTGCAAGATTCGCGTCGAGAACGGCGTGGCCGTGGTCTACGCCGCCACGTCCGACATCGGCCAGGGCTGCAACACCGTCTTTTTGCAGGACGTTGCCGAGGCATGCGGCCTGCCGCTTCGCTGCATCGTCAACGGCGAGTGCTCCACCGAGAACGCTCCCGACTCCGGCACCACGTCTGGTTCGCGTCAGACGGTCGTGACCGGCGAGGCCGTGCGCGGTGCCGCCTTCCTGCTGCGCGATGCCATGCTTGACATCGAGGCCGGCAAGTCTGCGCCCGCCGCTCCCGTGAATGCGCATGGCGACGGCGTCAAGATCGAGTACGACGACGGTCGCGCCTATCAGCTGCCCACGCAGGAGCTCGTCGCCGGCCAGGGTATGCATCCTCAGGATCCCGCGGCCGCCATCAAGGCGCTCGAGGGATGCGAGTTTGGCTACGTGTACCTGGAGCCGACCGACAAGCTGGGCGCCGACGTTCCCAACCCCAAGAGTCATATCTGCTACGGCTTTGCCACGCATGTGGTTATTCTGGATGACGACGGCCGCGTGAGCGAGGTCTATGCCGCGCACGATTCCGGCAAGGTAGTCAACCCCATCTCCATCCAGGGTCAGATCGAAGGCGGCGTGCTCATGGGCATGGGCTATGCGCTGACCGAAAGCATCCCGGTCAAGGGCGGCTATCTGACCTCCGGCAAGCTCAACGCCTGCGGACTTCTCCGCTCGGTGGACGTGCCGGAAATAGAGGTCATCGCCGTG
>USMA01000279.1 GCA_900555765.1 uncultured Collinsella sp. | reverse complement strand
CGGGTATGGCTTGTCCGCAGGTTTATAAGTCCCGAAGAGCTCTTATCGCCCCGCCAGGATGGCGATGCGGGGCAACACCTATACTCGCAGGACGGCGCTTTCTGCCCTATAGTGTTTGGTGAGCAATATCGTTCAATTTTGAAACACTTGGTCGTGCGACCGTCGGCGGCTGCATGTCGCCGCGGACAGGGGCAAATCATGGATGGCGATGCCAAGCTGAATATCTTGACCGAGGCCCTGGCTGCTGCCGGGGCCTCGGCATTGGCAATCGATGCGCGTGGGGACGTTGCGATCTCGACCATGAATGACGCGGCGCTTGAGCGGGATGTGGCGGCTTTTGTCGCCGAGCGCCTCGACCGTATAGGAGACGGCGCGCGTCTGGTTATGGGGCGTGCGGGTACGCGCCTGAGCCTGACCGTTCGCCCCACCGACAAAGAGGGCGGGGGCCTTTGGGTCGTCGTGGTCCGCGAGGTGCGCGGCGCCGCGGCGCATGCGGGCATCGAGTGGCTCAACGCCGACGAAGTTGAGGCCCGCTACGAATCGAGCGCGTACGGCATCGTTGAGGGGGCGGCCTCGGTGGCTGCGCCGGTTGCCGAGAGCTACGCGCGCGGTGTGCCCCTTATGCTCGAGGGCGAGCTGGGAGCGGGTCAGGTCGAGATCGCCAAGCGCCTCTATCTGGACGGTCCTTTTGCCGATCAGCCCTTTGTTTCCGTTGCGCTCGATGAGCTCACCGAGCGCGGTTGGCGCCATGTGCTCAAAAGCGCCGAATCGCCGTTGTTCCAAACGGGGCTGACCCTTTGCATTGAGGGCTGGAACGCGGTTGTCCCCCAGCGCCTCCGCGAGCTGGTCTCCACGATGACCGACACCGCGTTGGCGACGCGCTGCCATGTGGTGCTGACAGCGAATGACATGCCGGGCGGCGGCGAAAGTGATCAAGCCGCCTTTGTGACCGAGCGCTTCGCCTGTGCGGTGAGCGTGGCGCCGGCAATCGCCGAGCAGGGAGCCGCGTCGACGAAGGTTGCGCGCTATTTGGAATATCTCGCTGATGCATTTGGGACGGCAGCGCCCACGCTGTCTGCCGCGGCGACGAAGACGCTCGATGCTTACCGCTGGCCGCGCAATTATCTGCAGCTCCGCGAGGTCTCGGAACGACTGTATATTTTGGTGGGGGCGGGCACGGTGGACCGCGCTGTGGCGGAGGAAGTGCTCGCCCAAGAGGACGTGATTAAGACCGCAACCTTTGGTGCCCCGACGCTCGAAAGCGACCTGTATATCCTGCGACCGCTGGCCGATACCGAGCGAGATATCGCGCATCTGGTTGTAGACCATCTCCACGGCAACCGAACCCGTGCGGCGGAGGTGCTGGGCATAAGCCGTACAACGCTGTGGCGCTTGCTGAAGGACGATGACCGTTGAGCGAGGCGCCCGTGACCGCGCGCGACGCGTGTGCTACAGTCCAAAGCGTTATTGTTTCGATTTGGTTACGGCGTGCGAGGGCATATGGCTGAGACTTCAAAACCGAGCCGCAGAAGGCGGAGTGCCGCGCCGGTCAACCGACGCACGACATCGGTGACGTGGGGTAAACACGCCTCGGGGTTTGATGGCTCGATCAAGCGCACTAAATATGGCTATCCTTCGGCAAGCGCCCGCTTGGCCATGCAGGCAGAGTCCTCGTTGTGGGGCCGCAGACGCGTGGTGGGCTCAAAGCTCAAGCACGACGGAACGCTCGGTTACATCAGCCGCGGGGCGGCTCGCCGCAGTGGGCTCAATCCTGCTGGTTGGCATCGTTATGTGCCGATCGTGGCCGTCGTTGCGGTGATCGTCATCGCACTCGCTGCGCTTGGCTACGCCGGCGGTGGTGCCAACTTGGACGCAGTGTTTAAATCGCCCGAGCTCGCGCATGCAGGCACAGAAGTTGTCGAGGGCGCTCAGACCCAGATGGGCGTCGCGCCCCAGCGCGGCATCGTTGCGGCGGCCTCCACCATCGCCGATGCGCAAAAGGACGAGGACGAACAAGGCAGCGAAGCCGAAACGACTCACACGAACGAAACGACGACAACTCCATCGGCGGGATAAGTTGCGAGTGGGGCAGCTAATTTGGGATGGGGCTTTTTTAGCCGCCCAAGACAGTGGCTCATTCGATGTCAGTCGCCAAAAGCGAGCGAGCCGCATTTGCGCCAAGGTGACGTGAAATGAGAGGGCGCTGACCTTCTGATCGTGCCCTCGAAATTGAACGTCAGATTGGCGTGAATGCGGCCCGCGCAGCGTCAACGAGC
>USMA01000278.1 GCA_900555765.1 uncultured Collinsella sp. | reverse complement strand
GCCGCTGGGCGTCAACCTGTTCGTCGCAAAGAATATATCCGGTGCGACATTGGGAGGGTTGGTCAAAGAACTGATGCCATACATCGGCATCCTCGTTCTGGCGCTCGTCCTGATGGTCTTCTTCCCGCAGATCGTCATGTTCCTGCCGAATCTGGTAGGCGGATGACGCCGGACACCCAAGAACTACTGACGGTAGCGTGAGGCAGATGCCTCATGCTATCGTCTGTTGTCAATGTACCGCCGCCGCATCCGGCGGCAGAAGGAGCTATTTATGATTGAAAGAATTCGTGAACTTGCAGCCGAAATGAAACCGGCCATGATCGATCTGGCACAGCGCCTGATCCGCACGCCGTCGCTCAGCGGCCAGGAAAAGGACGTGGCCGACCTCATCCTTGCCGAGCTTGAGAAACTTGGCTATGACGAAGTGTTCCGCGATCCCTGGGGCAGCGTCTGCGGCATCATCCACGGCACCGAGCCCGGCCCCGCCATCATGTACAACGGCCATATGGACCATGTCGACATCGGCGACCCGTCCGAATGGCACGGCTATGATCCCTACGGCGGCGTGATCGACATCGATGAGATGTACAACGAGGCCGGCGACGCGCTTGAAAAGACCGAGGTCATCCACGGCCGCGCCGCCGCCGATACCAAGAGCGGCATCGCCTGCCAGATCTACAGCGGCGCGATCCTTGCGCAGCTCAAGAAAGAGGGCATCGGCTTCAAGGGCGACTATATGGTCAGCTTCGTCGTCATGGAAGAGCCCGCCGAGCAAATCGGCATCATCGGCCTGAACGGCTCGGGAAAGTCGACCCTGATGAAGATCATCGCCGGAATCGACAAGAACTTCGACGGCGAAGTGGTCTTCTCGCCGGGCTATACGGTGGGTTATCTCGAACAGGAACCCAGGCTCGACGACTCGAAGACGGTCCGCGAGGTCGTCGAGGAGGGCTGCGCGACGACCGTGGCGTTGCTGAAGGAGTACGAGGAGATCAACCAAAAGCTGTGCGAGCCGATGGACGACGACACGATGGCCAGGCTGATCGAGCGTCAGGGCGAGCTGTACGAGAAGATCGACCAGTGCAACGGCTGGGAGCTGGACAGCGTGCTGGAGCGCGCGATGGACGCCCTGCGGTGCCCCGATCCCGACGAGCCGGTCAAACACCTCTCGGGCGGTGAGCGCCGCCGCGTGGCCCTGTGCCGCCTGCTGTTGCAGCAGCCCGACGTGCTGTTGCTCGACGAGCCTACGAACCACCTCGACGCCGAGTCGATCGACTGGCTCGAGCAGCATCTCCAGCAATACAAGGGTACGGTGATCGCCGTGACCCACGACCGTTATTTTCTGGACAACGTCGCCGGGTGGATTCTCGAACTCGACCGCGGCGAGGGCATTCCGTGGAAGGGCAACTACTCGGGCTGGCTCGACCAGAAGACCACGCGCATGGCCATGGAGGAGAAGCAGGAGTCGAAGCGCCGCAAGACCCTCGAACGCGAGCTGGAGTGGGTGCGCATGTCGCCCTCGGGCCGCCACGCCAAGTCCAAGGCGCGTCTGTCGGCCTACGACAAGATGATGAACGAGGATACGAAACAGAAAGAGGAGAAACTCGAAATCTTCATCCCCAACGGTCCGCGTCTGGGCGATGTGGTGATCGAGGCGCACGACGTTTCGAAAGCCTTCGGCGACCGCGTGCTGTACGAGGGGCTGGATTTCTCGCTGCCCCCTGCGGGCATCGTGGGCGTGATCGGCGCGAACGGCACGGGCAAGACCACCCTCTTCCGCATGATCATGGGCCTCGAAACTCCGACGAGCGGCTCGTTCCGCGTGGGTCCCACGGTGAAACTGGCCTATGTGGACCAGCAGCACAAGTCGATCGACCCCGAAAAGACGGTCTTCGAGGTGATCTCGGGCGGTCTGGACCTGATGACGCTGGGCAACCGGCAGGTCAACGCCCGCGCCTATGTCGCCCGTTTCAACTTCTCGGGCGCCGATCAGGAGAAGAAATGCGGCATGCTCTCGGGCGGCGAGCGCAACCGCCTGCACCTGGCCCTCGCCCTGAAGGAGGAGGGCAACGTGCTGCTGCTGGACGAACCGACCAACGACATCGACGTCAACACGCTGCGGGCGCTGGAGGAAGGGCTCGAAAATTTCGCCGGATGCGCCGTGGTCATTTCGCACGACCGCTGGTTCCTCGACCGTATCGCCACGCACATCCTCTCGTTCGAGGGCGACTCGAAGGTGGTCTTCTACGAAGGCTCCTACTCGGAGTACGAGGCGTG
>USMA01000277.1 GCA_900555765.1 uncultured Collinsella sp. | reverse complement strand
CCACGCCAATCACGTACATAGGCGAGCGCGAATCGCCCAGGCCGCGAAAGATGGCCGAGAGGATATTGTACGCGGCGATAAACGGAATGCCGATAAAGCAAATGCGCAGGTAGGCGGCGGTGCCTTCGACCGCCTCGGCCGGCGTGCCAATGAGCGCCACAATCTGCGGGCACAGCGCAAGCAGGATGGCGGCCAGCACCACCGAGACGCCCATAAAGAGCGTGATGGTGTTGCCGATGGCGGTCTCGGCGCGGTCGAAGCGGCGCGAGCCCACGGCGTGGCCGACGACCACCGTCGTTCCCATGGCCAGGCCCACGAGTGCCACGGTGATCATATAGAGCGTCTGAGCGCCATTTGCCACGGCGGTGATGCCGGCGGCGCCGCTAAACTGCCCCATCATGTACAGGTCGGCCATGCCGTAGAGCATCTGCAAAAAGTACGAGAGCATATAGGGCAGGGCAAAGACCGCGATGGTCTTAAGGACATTGCCGCGTGTGAGGTCGTGTTCCATGGGCGGGGCTTTCTGGCTGGGTCTGTTTACATACCAGTGTAGTGAAAACCCTACAACGATTGTAGAGTCAAGGTTTGTGTTGACGCCGGAGCGAAAAAAGTCGCGCGCACCATTATTCCGAGTGAATATGGACACACATCACGAGAACTCGCCGCCGGCGCTAACCTTGCAGAAAACGATTTCGGAATACTTGACACCATTATTCGGCGCGCAATAATACGTGCGTTTGCGAACAACGTTTGATGGGGGTTGAACCTGCGTGCGCAATCTCAAAATACTGTTTTCCTATCTAGGGGCATACCGTCGCGATGCCATCCTCGGCGTGTTCTTTGTGTCGGTCGAGACGGTGCTCGAGCTGTTTATCCCGGTCATCATGGCCAACATCATCGATGTGGGCGTGCCTGCGGGTGATATCAACTACATGCTGCTGCAGGGCGCGTACATGTTGGTGTGCGCTGCGCTTTCGCTGGTACTGGGCTTGGGTTATGCCCGCACGTCCGCCCGCGTTGCCTCGGGCCTAGGCGCTAACCTGCGCGAGGCCGAGTACAAAAAGATTCAGACGCTCGCTTTTGGCAACCTGGACAACTACGACGCCAGCTCGCTCGTCACCCGCATGACCACGGACATCACCGTTATCCAAAATGCTGTGGGCAACGGCTTTCGCCCTATGGTGCGCGGCCCGGTGACGCTTATCGTCGGCCTTATCTACGCGTTGATGCTGTCGCGCCCGCTCGCCACCGTCTTTGCGATCATCTTGCCCGTGCTGGCGATCGTGCTGGGTGTCATCACCTATCGCGTCAGTCCGCTCTACCGCCAACTCCAGACCTCGATGGACCACCTCAACGGCGTGGTACAGGAAGCCCTCACCGCCGTGCGTGCCGTCAAGGCCTACGTTCGTACCGAGCATGAGGAGGCCAAGTTCGACACCGTCAATACCGAGCTCGCCGGCACTGCGACGAAGACCTTTGGCAACGCGGTGCTCAACCTGCCGGTGTTTCAGCTGTCGATGTACGTGGCTGCGCTCTCCATCCTGTGGATTAGCGGCCGCATGATTCTCGCCGGCAAGCTGGGCGTGGGCTCGCTCACGGGCTTTATGAGCTACGTGCTGCTGATCATGAATTCGCTCATGATGATTTCCAACGTGTTTTTGCTGCTCACGCGCGCTCTCACGAGTGTGGGCCGTATCGCAGAGGTGCTCGATGAGGAGCCCTTTATCGCCAACCCCGCGGGAGACCTCGCGACTGCGGCGCCAGCGGACGGCAGTATCGAGTTTCGCGACGTTTCCTTTAAATACCGCGCGGATGCAGCCGAGGATGTGCTCGAGCATATCGACCGGTTTTTCCGCCGGATGCTTACCTTTGAAAGGACGTACACTGGGGAAGTCCCATACGTCGGTATATTCCACATCGTTGCTTAGCGACATTGGACGCACAACATCCTGATACGTGGGCATTTCGCCAATCTTGCCAGTCGCTATCAAGGCATCACGCATTTAATTATATTGTTCTTCGCTGGGTATATTTCTGCCTGCCTCCCAATTGGCAACGGCTCCGCCATGATTGACTTTGCCATATGCTCCAGTCACCTCTGTAAGTTCATGCATGGACATGCCGCATTTTTTCCGTGCGTCTCGGAGATATTCACCAAAAGGAGAGCGACGAGATGCCGCCATCGCCCCATATTGACCATGCTCAAAAACAAGTATTCTCTCGGAATGCGGGTACCAAGACCTTAGTGACTCTTTTTATGCCTTACCCTTCCATCCA
>USMA01000276.1 GCA_900555765.1 uncultured Collinsella sp. | reverse complement strand
CCAGAGGTGGCGTTGGACGAACCGCAGCCCGTCAGAGCAAGGGCGAGCGCCATAGCACCCGTGGCGGCAAATGCGCCAAGCTTCTTCAGCTTCATAATCAGTCTCCTTCCGGTGACCTCGTTTGATTCAGAGGTCTGCAAAAACTGTTGGCTATTATGCACCCGGAATTACGAATCTGCAATGAGAAAACTGATTGAAACAAACCCATAACGTGAATGGAATACTCCACTTTGTGACAGTCATTACTGCTGCAATGACCTTAATAGTCTAATTTCAGCTGCATAACCTGCAAGTTCGTTCGGAGTCTCCAAAATAAACGGAAGCGAACGCAAGTGGCCATTCGATACAATATTCTGCATAACCTGCATACCGCCACCAAATTCCTCGCTGCCAAGGTATCCCTTGCCGATGCACTCGTGACGATCTTTATGGGCGCCACAAGGGTTCTTCGAATCGTTGATGTGTACGGCGTGCAAGCGATCGATACCCACCACGCGGTCGAACTCGTCGAGTACACCGTCCAGATCATGGATGATGTCGTAGCCGGCATCGCTCACATGGCAGGTGTCCAAACAAACGCCCAGCTTATCGGACAGCTCTGGGCACTTGGCGGCAACGCCCTCGATAATGCACGCCAGTTCCTCAAAGCTGCGGCCCACCTCGGTACCCTTGCCGGCCATGGTCTCGAGCAGCACCGTCGTCTGCTGGCCCTCAAACATCACCTGGCACAGGGTGTCGACAATCATCTGAATGCCGGCGTCGGAGCCCTGCCCCACATGCGCACCGGGATGGAAGTTGTAGTAGTTGCCGGGCAGCGCCTCCATGCGCCGCAGGTCCTCTGCCATGGCCCCCAGGGCAAACTCGCGCGCCCGCTCTTTGGTTGAGCAGGGGTTATAGGTATACGGGGCATGAGCCACGAGCGGTCCAAAGTCGTTTTGCGCCATAAGCTCGCGCAGGGCCGCCACGTCATCCATGTCAAGGTCTTTTGCCTTGCCACCGCGCGGGTTGCGCGTAAAGAACGCAAAGGTATTGGCGCCAATGGACAACGCCGTCTCCCCCATTGCCCGATAGCCCTTCGTCGTCGAAAGATGACACCCGATCGTCAGCATCTCCAGCTCCCTCCTCATCAGTTGCGGTGAAATACGGTCTATTGGTGCCCTATTTTGGCGCAAACAGACCATATTCCACCGCAAGTTATAAAAGGGGCATCAGGGACAAAGGCCTCCAGGCATTCCAAGCGCTGGTGCCATGCCCCACGCCCTAAAGTTTCAAACGAATCGCATCGATGATGCGTGCGCAGCGCTGTGTGGCGGCTAGGGACATGATGGGGCTTTCGAGTTTCCCCATCTGAATGAGCTGCGTCGCATGCGACGCCTCGCCGTAAAAATCATCGACCTCAAATGGTGTATCGATTTCGAGTACTCGACCGTCGGAATACTTCACATGGGCGAGCTCGGGGCGATGGAGACGCTCGATTTCCAACGAGCCCCGCTCACAGGCAATCGTTAAGCGGCTTTCATATGTTGCTTTGCCGTCGCACACCATATGAATGGGTATACCGCCGACGCTCATATGGATCTCGTCGGCCCAATCGACGCGGCCGCCCGATACGTCACGCCAGCGAACTTCACGGGACGAAACCTCGCACGCGCCCGCGAGCAAATCCTCAAACCAGCCGACCGCATAGCAGCCCATGTCATATAGACAGCCGCCCTGCAACAGATCAAGCAGATAACCCGAAGGAGACTCGCCGTAATCGAGCTTTTGCACGCTTTCAATCGAGACAATACGGCCAAGCTCACCCGACGCAAACAAGTCCTTCACGCGAGTGCGCATCGGGCAAAACCGATTCTTCATCGCCTCCATAAACAGCACGCCTCACTCGCGAGAGGTGGAGGCAATCGAGAGAGCCTCTTCCTCACTCAAAACGGCCGGCGTTTCGCACAGCACGGCCTTTCCGGCGCGCAGCGCGCGACAGGCCCAACGCGTATGCATGCCATGCGGAAGAGCCAAGTAGATTGCGTCGACATCGGGGTCGGCAATCAGCGCGTCATAAGCCGCATCGCCGTTATCGTCGACCGAGGCATGGCCATGCGCAGCATCAATCGAAAACGCTCGGCAAAATTCCTCGACATGTGCAGGAGTGCGGCCGGCCGCAGCCACCAGCCGTGCCCCGTCTACCTTCTTGAGCGACGATGCAAATCGATGAGAAATGTGCCCAGCGCCCAAAATGCCCCAACGAACCTCCCGCGAATCATTACGTAAACCTCGGTCACCCACGATAG
>USMA01000275.1 GCA_900555765.1 uncultured Collinsella sp. | reverse complement strand
AAGCGACGACGGACGCCCGCAAAGCTCGAGAGCGCCTTGGCGGCGGCGTCGATGTCAAGGCCCAGGACATGGGCGACGGTGAGTACCGCCGTGGCGTTGAGCATGTTGTGGCGACCGGGATTGCTCTTGATCTCCACAGCATGCTCAGTGCCGTCCTCAAAGCGAACGATAAAGTCGCTCTGGATGCCCTTGACATCCGGGTGCATGCAGACGATGTCGTTGCTCTCGGCAAAGCCGTAGGAAAGCACGTGACGGCCCGTCGACTTGGCGAGCTCGACCAGATGCGAGTCCTCACCGCAGACGATGACGGTGCCGTCCTCGCCCACCAGGCTCATGAATTTGGCGAAAGTTGCCTCGATCTCCTCGATACCCGAGTAGTGATCGAGGTGGTCGGCCTCGACGTTGGTCACAATGACCACGTTGGGGTTCAGGAACAGGAAGGAGCTGTCGGACTCGTCGGCCTCGGCGACAAAGTAGTCGCCCGAGCCGTTCTTGCCGTTCGTGTCATAGCCCTCGACGATGCCACCGATCAAGAAGCTCGGATCCAGACCCATGCGGTCGAGCATGGTGGCGCACATCGAAGACGTGGTGGTCTTGCCATGCGTGCCGGCAACAGCGACGGTGGTGTAGCCGTGGCCCAAAGCAGAGAGCATCTTGGCACGGGGCCACACGGGAATACCAAGCTCGCGAGCACGCACGAGTTCAGGGTTGGACTCCGGAATAGCGGTGGAGACAACAACCACGTCGGGCTTGACCTCGTCGCTCGTGGCGGCCTCATGGCCCACATGCACCTTCACACCAGCGCGGGTAAGCTGGCGGATATAACGTGACGTCTTAAGGTCGGAGCCGGTAACGGCATAACCGCGCTCGTGCAGAACGAGGGCGATGCCGCTCATGCCGGCGCCGCCGATACCGATAAAGTGGGCGCTCTTAAACTCGGGCGCGGAGGTTGCAGTCTGGGAATCAGCCATGTGCTCGTGTACTCCTTGCGTAAACACTGCCTGTAACCCGTTAACTGTACCGCACCTACCGCATCAGCGCGAGGGCGACCGACGATATCCCGTCTAACTAACGCAAACCCTCTACCGCATCCGCCAGAAGAGCGGCGGCCCTATCCTGAGCCAGACCACGTGCCGCCTGACGCATGGCGTCGCGCGCCGCCGCGTCATCGACCAAGTGCAGCAGCTCATCGGCAAAGGCAGAACCGTCGATATCGGCATCGGCGCAGAGCACACCGGCCCCGGCGTCGACCAGATAACGGGCATTGGTGGTTTGGTGGTCGGCCGTCGCATGCGGATACGGCACGAGCACCGAGGGCACGGCGAGCGCAGCGATCTCGGCCACGCTCGATGCGCCCGAACGCGAGAGCACCAAATCGGCAGCAGCCAGCATATCGCCCATGTTGTCGATGTAAGGCTGGACGCGGTAACGCTCCGCCTCCTCGGGCGTCAGCGCCAAAGCGCGCTCGGTCTCCTCAAAGCCGTCGGCACCCGTCGAATGCAACACATAGAGGTTCTTGCGCGAAAGCAGCTCGTTTTTGAGCGAAACCACGCGCTCGTTGAGGAGCTGGGCGCCAAGAGAACCGCCAAAGACGAGCAGCAGCGTAGCGTCCTCGGGAACGTCAAGTGCCTTGCGGCCGCGAGCGCGATCGCCTTCGATTACCGAGCGACGTACGGGGTTGCCGGTCATGAGCACGTGGTCAGGGTCACCTTCGCGCTCAAAGACCGAACGCGCTGCCGGCACCGAGATGCACACGCGGGCGGCGTGGGAGTTCATCATCTTGTTGGCCAGGCCCGGAACAGAGTTCTGCTCATGCAGCAGATACGGAACGCCTGCGCCCTTGCACCACCCCAGCAGCGGAACCTCGACATAGGCACCAAAACCTATGGCGACATCGGGCTTGCAGGCTTTTGAAAAATGGTTACCGAGCGCGCGCTTCGCCTTATAGACACGCCACAGCGAGCTCAACGCCGTCCAAGGGCGAGAACGGTCGAAGCCCGTAACCGTAATCGGCACAAAATCGAACCCAGCCTCGGGACCCAGACGACCCTCGAGCTTGTGCGACTGACCCACAAATACAACGTGGTGGCCACGGTCACGCAGCTCCTCGGCCAAGGCGAGTGCGGGGGTGATATGTCCCGCCGTGCCGCCGGCTGCGATAGCAACGGTCATCTTATCGGTCATGGTAGTCCCTTCGTACACGCGGTCCCTGGTCGTCGGTGCGCAGACGCGCCGACGGGTCCGAGTTCAAATCGATTCGATTATATCCGCCGCCCGCGTTGCGAG
>USMA01000274.1 GCA_900555765.1 uncultured Collinsella sp. | reverse complement strand
GACCCTGGGACAAACACTCCTGATTGTTTTGCCCCAGGGTTTTACGTTGTTGTTTTATCTCCGAGGACTGCATGTTTAAGAGGTTTCTTTCGTATTACAAGCCCCAGATGGGGCTTTTTGTTGCTGATACTGTTTGTGCTCTGGTGCTTGCCGCCATTGACCTGGCGTTCCCCATTATCCTGCGCAATTTGACCGGTGGGCTGTTTACTCAGGGTCAGGCTGCCATTATGCAGGCGCTCGGCATGATCGCGGTGGGCTTGGTGTTGATGTATGCCGTCCGCTGCGCCTGCCGCTACTTTGTGAGCTATTGGGGTCACGTGATGGGCGCGCGCATGGAGTCCAAGATGCGCGAGGACCTGTTCGACCAGTATGAGCGCTTTAGCTTTGCGTACTTCGACCGCAACAGCTCGGGCGACATGATGAGCCGCGTGGTCAACGACCTGTTCGATATCTGCGAGGCGGCGCACCACGTGCCCGAGTGGATCATCATCTGCGGCATCGAGATTATCGGCTCGTTTGTGATTCTCTTTACCATCGCCCCGGTGCTGGCGCTCGCCATGGCCGTGGTGACGGCGGCGTTTGCGGTCATCATGTTTTGGCAGAACATGCGCATGCGCGAGGTCTTTAGCGACAACCGCAAAAAAATCAGCGGCATCAATGCACAGCTGCAGGATTCGCTGGCGGGCATGCGCGTGGTCAAGAGCTTTGCCAATGAGGAGACCGAACGCTTCAAGTTCCGCGCCTCCAACAATCGCTACCTTTCGTCCAAGGAGAACATGTACCACGCCATGGGCGTCTATACCGCGACGTATGGCCTGCTCTCGGGTGTGCTCTATGTGATCGTGGTGTCCCTGGGCGGCTGGCTGGTCGCCCAGGGACAGCTGCAGGCGGTCGATATGGCGACCTTCGCGCTCTACATTTCGCTGTTCTGCACGCCGCTCGAGACACTCGTCAATTCGGCCGAAACGTATCAGAAGGCTATCGCCGGCTTTAAGCGTATGGACGAGGTGCTCTCGACCGCGCCGGATATCCAGGACAAGCCGGGCGCCACGGATCTGCAGGTGACTGCCGGCGCCGTGGAGTATCACGACGTGTGCTTTAACTACGAGGATGTTGAGCTGGGCGAGGGCGATGCCGACGAGCGTCCCGTTATCGACCATATGGACCTGTCCATCAAGCCCGGGCAGACCATCGCTTTGGTTGGCCCTTCGGGCGGCGGCAAGTCCACGACCTGTTCGCTGCTGCCGCGCTTTTATGACGTGGCTGCCGGATCCATTAGCATCGACGGCCAAGACGTGCGCGATGTGACGCAGCAGAGCCTGCGCCGTGCCATCGGCCTGGTGCAGCAGGATGTCTATCTGTTTGACGGTACGATTGGCGAGAACATCGCCTACGGCAAGCCGGGCGCTACAGCGGAAGAGATCGCCGAGGCCGCCCGTCGCGCCAACATCGATTCCTTTATCGAGTCGCTTCCACAGGGCTACGACACCGTGGTGGGCGAGCGTGGCAGCCGTCTTTCGGGCGGACAGAAGCAGCGTGTTGCCATCGCGCGCGTGTTTCTCAAGAACCCCAAGATCCTGATTTTGGACGAGGCGACGAGTGCTTTGGATAACGAGAGCGAGGAGGCGGTCCAGGAGTCGCTCGAAGAGCTGGCACGCGGCCGTACCACAATCATCATCGCCCACCGTCTTTCGACCATTAAGCATGCTGACGAGATTGCGACCGTTGAGCATGGTCGCGTTGTGGAACGTGGCACGCATGAACAGCTTCTCGCCCGTGGCGGCACCTATGCCCGTTACTATCGAATGCAGTTCGAAGGTGCGCGTGCGCACGAGCTCGACTGATTGATATGACAGGAAGTTTATGGCTGACAAGAACCCTTTGACTCCGGAAGAAGTGACGGAGTTATTCTCCGAAATCGATGCATCCGGCGTCTTGGATCCTACGCTTGCCAAAAAGCGTACCGAGCGCATGCGTGAGAAGGAGGCTGCGGCCAAGCGCGGTGACAAAGCGGCGCTAGCGCAGCTGCGCAGCGAGGACCGCGCGAGCCAGGCAAAACATATCGACCCGCTGTCCGAGGACGATCCTTCGGGCTCGCTGGTGAGCCATACCATTACGAAGACCGCGATGGCCGTGGTCATCGGTATTTTGGTGCTGATCGTGGGCATGCAGATTGGCTACGGCGTGATGCGTCGTCTGAACACCGCCAACCTGTCCGAGAGCGTTTCGGTCGATACCGTTTCGACGGCGCTGAAGGGTGGACTTGAATGGGGCAACGGCTTTACGCA
>USMA01000273.1 GCA_900555765.1 uncultured Collinsella sp. | reverse complement strand
GTTGCGGTGGATATTTCGCCCCTGCCACGGCGGGCGAGCTCGGCGCCTTCAGTCTTGGTTGCATTCTCGGGCAGCTTTTTGTTACTCATCGCGATCGTCTCCTTCGTTTAGAACCCCGACCGCGCAAACTAACTACACGCGAATCGACAGGTTCTTTTTATCATCGCTCCAGTTGCAAGCATTGCGCGCGGGGCATGCGAAGCAGGCGCGCGAGGCCTTGTCGGCCGCATAGAGCAGACGCTCAAGCGGTTGGCTGTTCACGCGCAGCTTTCGATGGCACAGAATGGCCGTCTTAATGGCTGCGGCATCGGCCGGCTCAAACGCCACGTCATCGGGCATGCCGCCGAGAATTGCATCAGCGACGCGCTCGCTTGCAACATCATGGGATATACCCGATTCATACTGTTCATCTTTGCCGATATCGTGAAGAAGTGCCGTGGCGTAGACAACCTCGCGGTCAAATTCGAGCTGCTCCTCGAGATTCTTGATCCACATAATGCGAGCGACATCGAGCAGATGGTCAATACCGTGGCGGCAGAAGATGCGCCCCGATTCCAACTGTGCAATGTTGCCCAGGTGCCGCCGGAAAAGCCCGTTGGCACAAATGTAATCAACGCGAGGCATGGCACCAAAGGGGGCCAGGCCCGAAGCCATAAAGCCGCGACGCGACGTCCCCTCATCGGTCTTCGATGTAAAGTCGTTGACGACCCTCATGCTAACGGCCCAGCATCCTAAAGAACCGCTCCTCGAGCGCGGGATCGGTCTCAAAGACGCCGCGGCGAGCGAGCGTCACGGTCTTGGTGCCGGGTTTCTGCACGCCGCGCATGGTCATGCACATATGCTCAGCCTCCATGAGCACAATCGCTCCCTGGGGAGCGAGATAATCCATAAGGGCGTCGGCAACCTGCGCACACAGCTGCTCCTGCAGCTGCAGACGACGGGCATAGACTTCAACCGTGCGAGCGAGCTTAGACAGACCCGCCACGCGACCGTTAGGGATATAGCCGATCGCAGCCTTGCCATAAAACGGCAGCAGATGATGCTCGCACAGCGAGTAAAACGTGATGTCGCGCTCGATAACCAAGTCGTTCGAGGCGACGGCAAAGGTTTTGGACAGGTGCTCCTCGGCACTCTGGTCCATACCGCCGGCGATCTCACCATACATACGGGCAACGCGCGCCGGGGTCTCCAACAGGCCCTCACGAGTTGGGTCCTCGCCTATGCCCTCAAGCAACAGCTTAATGGCGGCCTCGACTTTTTCCTGATCGACCATCTGGGCCTCACTTTTCCGATTTCACGTTCGCGCTATGGTACCACGCTCTTCGGCATCGACCACAAGCTACATAGTATGGGTCGAATAGACCGGATCATCACGCCAAAGTTCAACCGCATCACAAAGCGCAACGCCCTCGCGCTCAGCACGGGCGCGCGTGGCGTTCATATCAATCACGCGCTGGTTACTCGAGCCCCTAAAGCGCAATGAGATATCGTACAGATCCTGAACAAACGGGCCATCCACCAACATATCGAGGCAGGCAAGGATACGGTCCGTCGCCTCGGTATGGTGACGACCACCCGGCATAAGCTCCTCGAGCACGTCGCCGGTAAAACACCAAATGGTTTTTCCTGACCCCGCAGGATACGCGGCACGAACACGCTCGACAAACTCAACGAGCCCCGCCTGATTCTCGGGCTCCATAGGCTCGCCGCCCAGAATCGTCAGGCCGTCAATAAAGGGATGATCGAGGCTCTCGATAATCTTGTCCTCGACGGTGCGATCAAAGGACTCGCCCGCAGCAAAGTCCCACGCAACAGAGTTAAAGCAATTCTTGCACCCACGACGGCACCCACTCACAAACAGAGAAGTACGAACGCCTTCCCCATCAGCAATGTCGAAATACTTAATGTTCGCGTAGTTCATAAGTAACTCTCCCGGGAGGCCGGGACATATCATCCCGTCCTCAAACATTCTCGGCCTTCGGCCTGCGAAACTGCGGGCGGGACGATATGTCCCGGCCTCATGCAAAGGGTAACTCAATGAACGGAGCGAACATCGAGCATAGGGTTCGAGGTCTTATAAAAACTGGGTTGTGGCTCAACCGCCATTGCTAGCAGATCGGCATAGCAGCTCAACTCATTTCCGCAAAGAACTTCGAGGAGTGAGCAGACCGCATGCCGCATCTCAGCTACGTCAACTTGACTGCCCCGTAGCGAGGCCCCGGACCTTTGCTCGATATGAGTTCCGCACGAACAGGAGGCCACTTAATGTGGCCTCCGTCGTGAGCAGGACTG
>USMA01000272.1 GCA_900555765.1 uncultured Collinsella sp. | reverse complement strand
TTCGGTACGCGACCGACGATTGAACGTCAGATTGCCGCTTAGGGGCGTTTGCAGCGTCGAGCCGTTACGCGGTTTGGTAAAACCGCGTAACTAGAACTACATGACCATAACGTAGCGCGATCCCACGTAGTACTGCTTACCCATCAAAACCGGCTCGTCATCGGGACCGGTAAAGCCGGCACGCAGGTTGAGCAGCGGATCGTGCGGAGCAATGCCCAGCTCGGCCGCCTGCTCGGCGTTAGCTCGAACGGCCTCGACCGTACGGTAGCCAACCGAGACAATCGGCGTTCCGCCAACACGCTCGACCTCGGCAAAAATCGACTTGTCCTCAAGATCGGCCGTCAACAGCTCACGGTAGGCGTCAAACGGCACAAAGATGTTCTCCTCAAAGATGGGCTCGCCGTCGGCCGTACGCACGCGCTTGATATGCAGCAGCAGCGCATCCTTCTGCAGGCCAAAGAACTCCATCTCGTTTTGGCGCGCCGGCACAATCTGGCGATCGACCACATGTGCACCGGCCTTCGTGCCGTTGTTGGCACACAGCGCGGTAAACGTCTGCAGCGTCGAGGCGTGGAACTGGCGATTGATGTGCGGCGTGGAAACAAAGGTGCCGCGGCCCTGCTGCTTAACCAGGTAGCCATCGGAGCACAGCTCCTCGACGGCGCGGCGCACCGTGATGCGGCTCACCTCGTACTGCTCGGCTAGCTCAAGCTCGGACGGAATACGCTCCTTGGGTGCATAAACACCTTTCTCGATCGCATCCTTGATTTCGTCATAAATCTGCTGGTAAAGCGGTGCATTTTTGGGTGTAGGCATATCTAATCACTCTTATCGAAATATCGAAATAACTAATACGTATATAACGTCTAGTTTCATGTTACCTCATAATGATAAAACGATACACCCTCCCTACCAAAAAGCGACAGCTTCATTTTGGTAGGTTTTATCTGGGCAAACGAAGGCCTCCCGAAAGCAGCGAGGCTTTCGGGAGGCGCAAGCGGACAGGATTGCGCCGTGCCGGCAAAATACCAACACTCTACCTGCCGTCGTCCTGCTGCAGGCTGTCCTGCTCGCTGAGGCGCGCCTGTCTGCTGGCCATACGCGCGGGCTTGTCGGGATCGGGTACGGCCGTGGGCATGGGCTCGTCGACATGACCGCCCCACCAGCCGCCCACAAAGTTGAGCGTGTGGAACACATTGATCACGGCACCGGGATCAATGTCGCACACCAGCTTGATAATGTCCTGGCTCTCATAGGTCGAGACAACGGCGTGCAGCAGGTACATCTTTTCGCGGCTGTATCCGCCGATGACCTCGGCACAGCTAATGCCGTGCTGAAAATGGTCAACATAGGCGGTCATGACTTCGTCTGCCTTGCGCGTCGTGATTTGCAGCGTCACGCGGTCGTAGCGACGATAGAAACTGTCGATGGTCTTGGTCGAAATAAACTGGAACACGATGGAATACGCCGCCTTGTCCCAGCCAAACATAAAACCAAAGATCGCCAGGATAAAGCAGTTGAAACCAAAGATGACGCCCCAGATGGTCTTGCCCGTGTGGTTGGAAACCCACAGCGCGATAAAGTCGGTGCCGCCGGTGGATGCGCCGGACTTTAGCGCGATGGCAGCGCCCAGACCCGAGACCACGCCGCCAAAAATGATGAGCATGATCTTGTCGCCCAAAAACGGGGCGAAGTGAAAGATGTTGAGAAAGAGCGATGAGAGCACGACCTGCATCATCGAGAAGATGACGAAGCGCTTGCTGATGCCACTCCAGCATAGGAGCGCCACGGGGATGTTGAGCGCGAGCATACCGAGCGAGATGTCGATGTGAACGCCGCCGAGCGAGGTAACGCGATCGAGCAGGACCGCGACGCCGGTGAGACCGCTCGGAAGCAGGTCGGCGGGCTGAATGAACGCCTGGATCAGGAATGTTTGGAGGACGGCAGAAATTGTGACCGCCACGGCAGTAATGGCGCGGCGGACGATGGTAAGGCGGCCGAGCACGAGCACTCGGTCCGTGAGCTGATCGATGGCGTTCGCCACGGAAGCTCCTATCGAAGGCAGATGTAGATGTGGGGCATGCCCGCGATTGTAGCATGGACCACCACGAAGGTGCCTGTCCCCTTTGTGGTGGTTTTGCTGCTAAATGGCAGGTAGGATGTCGGTCAGATTGTCGATGATAACGTCGGCGGCGGACTGATCTAGGTTGACGCCCTCGTGCGGACGCAGCGCCAGGACGCGGGCGCCGGAGCGCTTGCCGGCCTCGATGCCCAAAGGCGAGTCCTCGATAACCAGGCATTCGGCAGGCT
>USMA01000271.1 GCA_900555765.1 uncultured Collinsella sp. | reverse complement strand
ACCTAGACCAGGCGAACGCCAAGGCCGCCAGTCGCACGGTCACGGCCCCGAGCTCGGGTAGCATCGTGGAGCTCAACGCCAAGGTGGGCGCCACGGTAACAGGCGGCATGATCATGGGCGAAAGCGATACGAGCGGCGGCAAGCAGTGCATGCAGATCGCCGACCTATCCAAGATGAAGGTGACCGTGCAGGTGGGCGAAAAGGACATCGCAAAGATCGCCGTTGGGCAGAGCGCCAACGTCACGTATCCCGCGTTTCCCGATATCGTGAGCCAGGGCACCGTCACGGCTATCGCGTCGGTGGCAAACTCCGACGCCGCCAACGGTGGCGGCGGCAGCGTAACCTTTAACGTCGACATTCTCATAGAGGCGCCCGACGCGCGCCGGAAGCCGGGCATGACGGCCGAGGTATCGGTGGTGACCGAGCAGCTCGACGACGTGGTGATGGTGCCGACGATGGCGCTCATGACCGAAGACGGCGAGCACTATTACGTCAACGTGGCAACCGATGACGAGGGCAAGCAAACCCGCCGCGTGAAGGTGGCCGTCGTGACGCAAAACGACAACGCAGCCGTAGTCGGCAAGACACAGGTCACGCGCGACGACCAGGGCAACGAGATCAACCCCAACGTGCCGGTTACCAAGCTGCGCGATGGCGACATCCTCGTCATGGACACCGGAGCTGTCGCAACGGCTGACGGCGGCTACAGCGCGGATTCGAGCAGTATGTCTGCCGATGAGGACATGTAATGCGTCCCGTTATCGACATCCACAACGTGCACCGCATCTTTGAGAGCGAGGCGGGGTGCGCCCACATCCTGCACAACGTGAGCCTGGCGGTAAATCCCGGCGAATTCGTCGCTATCACTGGCCCCTCGGGCTCGGGCAAATCAACGCTCATGAACATCCTAGGCTGCCTGGATAAGCCGACGGCGGGCGACTACTACCTGCAAGGGCTCAACGTGGCCGAGCTTGACGATGACGAGCTCACCGAAGTTCGCGCCCTGAGCATTGGCTTTGTCTATCAGAGCTTCAACCTGCTGCCGCGCCTATCGGTCATCGAAAACGTGATGTTGCCGCTGGCCTACACTAATGTGCCCCGTAGCCAGCGTGAAATGCGCGCCGTGCACGCGCTGCAGGCCGTCACGCTGCCCGTCGACCACTGGGACCACCGCATATCCGAGCTCTCGGGCGGCCAGATGCAACGTGTCGCCATCGCGCGCGCCCTTGTCAATGACCCGCCCATCATCCTGGCCGATGAGCCGACGGGAAACCTGGACTCCGCAACCGGAGCGCTCGTCATGGAAACATTCCACAAGCTTCAGGAGCGCGGCAAAACCATCGTGCTTATCACACACGACCCCGGCATCGCCGCCGAGGCCGACCGTGCCGTGACCATCCGCGACGGTCGCATTCACGACGGCGCGTATATTCCACATGTACCGCGGACCCTGCGCAGCGCCGTAGATAGCCTGCCCATGATTTCCGCCTCCTCCAACCCGCCGAAAGGAGAGATGGCATGAGCGCCCGCGATCTCATCCAGGAAGCCCTTCACTCGCTCGAGGCCAACAAGGGGCGCAGCCTGCTCACCATCCTGGGCATCGTCATTGGCATCGCCTCGGTTATCGCCATGACCTCACTCATCGGCGGCATCCAAAACACCCTGGTCAACAGCCTGGGCCTCAATGCGGCACGCATGGTGCAAATCTATTCGTCGCAAGAACTCACCGAGTCCGACATCGAGAAGCTTCAAAAACTGTTGCCGCAGATAGAGCAGATCGGCATTGTCGACAGCGCGTATACCGAGTATAAGACCGGTGATAAAAGCTATACCGTCATGGCACAGGGTGTCGATAGCGACATGCTCGACGCCGTGGGGACCAGCAAGCTCGTAGCGGGGCGCACCTATTCCCAGGCCGAGTCCCAATCAGGCTCGCGCGTGGCGCTCATCAGCCGCGGCGGCGCCGATCAGCTTTACGGCAACGAACAGGATGCGCTGGGGAAAACCATCAAGGTGTCCAACGGCGAGGTGCAGATTGTAGGCGTGATTGATGGCGGCAACGACTCCATGGGCTCGCTCACGCTGTATATGCCACGCGAAACCATCTCCGGGCTGTTTGGCGACGAGAATCCTTCATTCCCCAGCGTGACGGCACTTGCCGCCGAGGGCACGGACATGGATGAGCTTTGTAAGACCGTCGAGTCCAAGGTGCGCGCGATGAAGGGCATCGAGGAGGAGGATGAGTACGACAGTGTATCGGCGACATCCATGAAAAGCGCCATCGATGCACTCAACTCCTTTATGGTCGCGTTCTCGCTCATCATGG
>USMA01000270.1 GCA_900555765.1 uncultured Collinsella sp. | reverse complement strand
GCTGACCGGTCAGGGGGTTCGCCTGGTCCATGAACTGCGAGAGCTGCGAGGAACCGAAGAACTCCTTGATGGAGGCCACGATCGGGCGGATGTTGATGAGCGACTGCGGGGTGATCTCGTCGATGTCCTGGGAGCTCATGCGCTCGCGGACGACGCGCTCCATACGGCTCATGCCGATACGGAACTGGTTGGCGACGAGCTCGCCGACGGTACGGATGCGGCGGTTGCCGAAGTGGTCGATGTCGTCGACCTTGAAGCCCTGCTCGCCGGCAGCGAGGGACAGGAGGTAGCGCAGCGTCGCGACGATATCCTCGTCGGTGAGCACCGTGACCTCTTCCTCGGTGGTGAGGTTGAGCTTCTTGTTGACCTTGTAACGACCGACGCGGGCCAGATCGTAGCGCTGCGGGTTAAAGAGCAGGCCCTCGAGCAGGCTGCGGGAAGCGTCCACGGTGGGAGGCTCGCCCGGGCGCAGGCGACGGTAGATCTCGATGAGGGCGTCCTCGCGAGTGAGGGCGGTGTCGCGCTCCAGGGTGCGCTTGATCACATCGGAGTTGCCGAGCAGCTCGATGATGTCGTCGTTGGTGACGGCAATGCCAAGGGCGCGCAGGAACATCGTGGCGCTCTGCTTGCGCTTACGGTCGATGGAGACCATGAGCTGGTCGCGCTTGTCGACCTCAAACTCAAGCCAGGCACCGCGGGACGGAATGATCTGGGCCTTGTAGATCTGCTTGCCCGAATCCATCTCGGAGCTGTAGTACACGCCCGGGGAGCGGACGAGCTGCGAAACGACGATACGCTCGGTACCGTTGATGATGAAGGTGCCCTGATCGGTCATCATGGGGAAATCGCCCATGAAGACGAGCTGCTCCTTGATCTCGCCGGTCTCCTTGTTGGTGAGACGGACGTCGGTCAGAAGCGGAGCCTGATAGGTCATATCCTTCTCGCGGCACTCCTCGACGGTGTGCGCGGGGTCGCCGAACTGATGCTCGCCGAAGGTAACCTCGAGAACATGGTTCTGGCTCTGGATGGGGCTGGATTCCTTGAACGCCTCACGAAGGCCCTCGTCCTTAAAACGCTCAAAGGATTCCCTTTGAACAGAGATAAGGTTGGGGAGCTCCATGGCCTCCGGGATTTTCCCGAAGCTGACGCGCTTGCGCTCAGTGGCAGTGTATGCGTAGGTCACCAGGTTTTTCCTCCTTCACGGAAATGCTCGGTGGGTTGGCGAGGCATAGCTTCGCCAGTTATCGCAACCTAATAGTTTATCAGGTACCGACCGTTGGGCAAGAAAAGCCTTGACGCGATTGAGTTTTTGGAGTAGCAAAGTTTTTCGACAGAAAACACGCAGGTAGATGTATGTGTATCGAACATCTGTTCATATATTTTCTGTGAACAGAGGGCCGGCAATCGCAGCTCTTATAAAAAACGGGCGCGAACCGAGGTCCGCGCCCGTAAATGTCGATGTCCGAAGGCTTACTTGCGCATCAATCCGCCGCGCTCGTCGATGGCGTCCCAGAAGGCATCGGCAAAGCGGGGATCGCTTGCAGCCATGAGGGCGTTGGTGGCCATCCAGCCAGAGGGAGTGCCGGTGTCGTAGCCCGACAGCGGGTCGATGACGACGGCATACATGGCCTCACGGTCGAGCGAACGGGCCATGGCGTCGGTGAGCTGGATCTCGCCGCCCTTGCCGGCCTGCTGATCAGCGAGCAGGTCCATGACCAGCGGGCTCAGCAGATAACGGCCGACAATGTACAGGTTGGACGGAGCCGCCTCGGGAGCGGGCGTCTCGACCAGACCGCCGATACGCCAGACAGCGCCCGGCTCTGCATCGGCAACGTCCTCGGCGCCCTCGAGCGAACCGACGCGCTCACCGGCGATAACGCCGTAGCGGCTGACTTCCTCGGGCGAGCAAGCAGCGACGGCGATAACCGAAGCGCCACCGTGCTCCTTGGAAACGGCGAGCATCTTGTCGCAGATGTCGCGGTTAGGCACAACGTAGTCGCCCAGAAGAACCAGGAAGTTCTCCCCTGCCACGGCGTCGGCAGCAGAGCGGATAGCATGGCCGAGGCCCTTGGGCTCGTACTGATAGCGGAAGTCGACCGGCATACCGCCAGCGTGGGCGACGGCATCGGCATAGGCGTTCTTGCCGCGCTCGCGCAGCAGGTTCTCGAGCGAGCGATCGGGCTGGAAGTAGTTCAGCAGCTCGGGCTTGCCGGGAGAAGTAACGATGCTGGCGTCGTCGACTTCCACGAGGTAGAGAGCCTCCTCGACGACGTACTGAATGACGGGCTTGTCGAGCCCCAGCAGCATCTCTATGGGCGTGAACTAACTGC
>USMA01000269.1 GCA_900555765.1 uncultured Collinsella sp. | reverse complement strand
GGGTTGGCGGGCGCGTTCCAGACCGGCATGCTGTATGCCTGCCGTCACGGCTACGACTGCGCCGTTCAGTTCGACGCGGACAAGCAGCACCGGCCGGAATACGTGCCCGCGCTGATCGAGGCACTCGACCGCCCCGAGGCTCAGACCCGCTGGGAGGCTCTCGATGCCCTGGCGGCGCTCGCCACCACCTGCCCCGAGCAGCTGGGCGATGCCTTTGAGGGCGCCGAGACCGCACTGTTCGACGAGATTTCCTCCACGCTGCGCTACGCCGCCTTCCGCCTGCTGTGCGTGTGGGGTGCCACGAGCGTCGAGCGTTCGCGCGAGGCTTGGCCCATCCTGGACGAGGCCATCCAGTGCTACCACGGCGACCTCGAGTATCGCGACATGCTCGGTTGCCTGTACGAGTTTTGCCAGGGCGAGATCGACGCCGAGGTTGCCGAGAAGCTTGCGCTGCGCCTTAAGTTCGATGCCGAGAACGGTAAGGGCAGCTATCTCAAGGCCCGTTCGAGCGAGATTTGCGAAATGCTTGTTAAACGTTTTGGCCTGGATCTCTCCAAAAAGAAGAAGCGTGCTAGCGTTAAAAAATCTGACGACGCCGAAGACGAGGAGTAACAGATTATGGCGCACGATGTAGTCCTGATTCCCGGTGACGGTATCGGTCCCGAGATTACGCAGGCCATGCGCCGCGTGGTCGAGGCCGCCGGTGTCCAGATCAACTGGAACGTCCAGGAGGCCGGCGCCGGCGTCATGGACGAGTTTGGCACGCCGCTGCCCCAGCACGTGCTCGATGCGGTCGCCGAGACCAAGGTTGCCATCAAGGGCCCCATCACCACGCCGGTCGGCACGGGTTTCCGCAGCGTTAACGTGGCCCTGCGCAAGCATTTTGACCTGTACGCCTGCGTGCGCCCCTGCCTGTCGCAGCCGGGCGACGGCTCGCGCTTCCGCGACGTCGACCTGGTCATCGTGCGCGAGAACACCGAGGACCTCTACGCCGGCATCGAGTTCGATGAGGGCACTGCCGAGGTCGAGGAGCTCTCGCAGCTCGTCGAGCGCTCGGGTCAGAAGACCTTCGCCGCCGATTCCGCGATCTCGATTAAGCCGATCTCTATCGCCAAGAGCCGCCGCATTGTGGAGTATGCCTTTGAGTATGCCCGTCGCTGCGGCCGCAAAAAGGTGACGGCCGTGCATAAGGCCAACATCATGAAGGCGACCGACGGCCTGTTCCTGCGCGTGGCGCGCGAGGTGGCCGCCAACTATCCCGATATCGAGTTCAACGACAAAATTGTCGACGCCACCTGCATGGGCCTGGTCCAGAACCCTAACGACTTCGATGTCTTGGTACTGCCCAACCTGTACGGCGACATCGTGAGCGACCTGTGCGCCGGCCTGGTGGGCGGCTTAGGGATGGCCCCCGGCTCCAACATCGGTGCCGACTGCGCCATTTTCGAGGCAACGCACGGCTCCGCGCCCGATATCGCTGGCCAGGATATCGCCAACCCTACGGCCGAGATTCTCTCTGCTGCGATGATGCTCGATCACCTGGGCGAGAACGACGCTGCCAATCGCATTCGCGCTGCCGTATCCGCCACGCTCGAAGAGGGCGAGCAGGTTACCGGTGACGTGCGTCGTGCCCAGACCGGCTCCGTTGAGGGCGCGGTGGGTACGCAGGCCTTCGCCGATGCCGTTATCGCGCACCTGGCCTAAGGCATGCACACTGCAAACGCCTAAATAGTACTTAAGTGTTTGCGTATAACCTAAGAATCAATACGCCCGGCGCTCTGCCGGGCGTATTCTATTGGGGACTATGTTTCCTAACAAGGAGTAACTGATATGGGTCTGATTCAAAAGAAGGACGAGAAGGACGAGATCGACGGCATCCAGATCATCGAGCGCGGCGAAGGCCCCGACGGTGACGAGGACGAGAAGATCGACCTGGTCGCCGGCACGTCTGCCGAACATATTGCCGCCGGCACGACCGCTGAGGAGGAGGACGCACGCCTGGAGGCAAAGATCGCCGCGGACGCCGCCGACGAGAACCTCATGCCCCAGGAGCAGGACGAGGACAACGACTCCGACGTGGACGACCACGCTTGCAAGCACAAGAAGACGATGATTGCCGCCTTTGTAGTTGCAGTCGTGATCGCTGCCGTGGTCGGCTTCTTTATTGGCAACGGTGGTTTTGGCGGCAAGGGCGTCGGCTCGGCGACCCTCACCGAGGACCAGCTCGATTCGACCGTGGCAAGCTATAGCTACAACGGAAAGAAAAGCGACATTACCGCGCGCGAGGCCATCGAGAGCCAGTACAGCCTCGCCCCCGGCAAGGACGATGC
>USMA01000268.1 GCA_900555765.1 uncultured Collinsella sp. | reverse complement strand
ATGCCATGACCGGTGCGTTCTCGCTGATAGTGTCGCTGGTCAGATGACGCGCCGCATCGATATTGGCGTGGTCGAGCAACGCCGCAATCGCATCCACGTCCTCTTGAGGAATCAGAGCCGTGGGCTTCATGCCCTCCACGACCACAACACCGACCGCTGCCTGCGGAAACAGCTCCCAGAATGAATCCTCGGCAATAAAGCTCTTCATACGCTCTCCCTTCATTATGCGCGCCCGAGTGAGGGCGCCTAAACAAAAAACGCCCTTACGCCGGCCACCTTCAAAGTCCTACGGTGCCGCCACAAGAGCGCTTACGCTGTCCCCATCCGGAGAAGGGGACGATATGTCAGGCGTATTGTAACCCGAGTCATCCGCGCGAGCAAAACCACCACAACGGTGCACTGGCCCCTTTATGGTGGTTTTGGGTCTAAGGCGACGCTAGTGGCGGAGTCCCAGCAGGCCGCGGCCGCGATGACGGGCCTCGGCGGACACCTGGGCGTGCGGGCCGGCGGCCTTGACGGACTCGGGCAGGTGCGAGTACTTCTTCTCGAAGTTCTCCTCGAACATCACCGCCAGGTTGTGCGCGGCCTCGTCGTAGCGCGCGGTGCTCTGCCAGTACTGGCGCGGCACCAAGATGCCATCGGGCACGCCATGGCACGTCGTGGGAATGTCGACGTTAAGGATGTCGTCGTGCACGAACTCGCTGTCCTCGATGGTGCCGTCGAGGGCGCGCGCGACCAGCGAGCGCGTGTAGGCCAGCTCGATGCGATGACCCACGCCGTAGCCGCCACCGATCCAGCCGGTGTTGACCAAATAGACGCGCGTGCGGCCGTCGGCGATACGTTCGCCGAGCATCTTGGCGTAGACCATAGGATCGAGCGGCATAAACGGCTCTCCGAACAGCGAGGAGAACGTGGGCGTGGGCTCGGTGACGCCGACCTCGGTGCCGGGGATCTTGGCCGTAAAGCCCGTCACAAAGTGATACATGGCGGCGTCGGCCGTCAGGCGCGAGATGGGCGGCAGCACACCAAAAGCGTCGCAAGTCAGGATCAGCACGACACTCGGAGTGGTGCCCATGCCCTTGGTCCACGCATTAGGAATGTGCTCCACGGGATAGGCCACGCGCGTGTTGTGCGTGATCGAGATGTCATCGTAGTTGGGCTTGCGGTTCTCGTCGAGCACCACGTTTTCGCAGATCGCGCCAAAGCGGACAGCGTTGAAGATCTCAGGCTCGTGGAACGCGTCCAGGCCCTCGCACTTGGCGTAGCAGCCGCCCTCGATGTTGAAGATGCCCATGTCAGACCAGCCGTGTTCGTCGTCGCCGATCAGCAGGCGCGTGGGGTTGGCAGAAAGCGTGGTCTTGCCCGTGCCGGACAGGCCAAAGAACACGGCAGTCTCGTGCGTGACGGGATCCATGCTGGCCGAGCAGTGCATGGGCAGCACGTCGTCCTCGACGGGCAGCAGATAGTTCATGACGCTAAAGATCGACTTTTTAATCTCGCCGGAGTAGCCGGTGCCGGCGACCAGAATCACGCGTTCCTGGAAGTTGATGACCACGGCAGCGCTGGAATTGAGGCCCTTGATGGCGAGGTCGCACTGGTAACCGGGCGCTGCGAGCACGCAGAAGTCGGGCTCACCGGTGCGCGCGATTTCGCGGGCGAGCGGGCGGGCGAGCATCTGCTTAATAAAGAGTGCCTGGCTGGCACGCTCGCAGGCAACGAGCAGTCGACGCGTGTGGTTGCGGTCGGCGCCTGCCATGCCGCGGGTGACGAACACGTCGCGCTCGTTGAGATAGTCGACGATGCCGGCCTTGATGGCCTCATAGCTCTCGACGGACAGCGGGCGGTTGACCGCACCCCAGGCAATCTTGTCGTGAACATCGGGGGTGTCTACCCTAAAGCGGACATAGGGGGCACGGCCGGTACGCTCCCCCGTCTCGATCACCAGCGCGCCGTTGGATGCCATGCGGCCTTCTTCGCGGCGGATGGCGTGCTCGACGAGCTCCGCGGCGGGTAGATCGACCAGCAGACGGGGTTGATTCTCGGCGGGATCTTCAACGAGCGTAATACCAAAGTTGGACAGAACTTCTGCAGGGGTAACACCAGGCATGGGGCCTCCTTTAAAAACGCGACACGTGGACGCGGCGCGCACTTTACTCACGTAAAGCCCGTTGTACCCGATATGCAAAAACGTTTTTGCGGCAAGGGCGGCAAGCCCGCCCAACGGTCAAAAATCGCAGGCAAGCGGCCTAGTCATTGGGGACGTTCTTAAACGACTAGTCATTGGGGACACTCTTGAACAGGCAACAGCCAAGGAGTGTCCCCAGATGCCGGCACTTAGGGACGTC
>USMA01000267.1 GCA_900555765.1 uncultured Collinsella sp. | reverse complement strand
CGGTGAGTGGCGTGACTTCCGACGTACGGTTGAAGCGGTTCGTGACCCGTGCCTTCATGTTGCTGGCAATGAAGTCCACACAGTCAGCCCGGTTGACGGGAGTCAGGATGGGTGACAGCGTGTCGGGCATGTGGACAAATATTTCTTTTAGGGTCTGTGCCTGCATGCCGCCGATGCACAGCAGGCAGCCAAGGACCGACAGGAATCTCTTTTTCATTTACTCTTGTTATTTGGAACCCAAATATAGGAAAATCATACCGATTAGCACCAATGCCAAATCGACAACCTTGCTTTTTAAATTCTTTTCACGGAAGAAGAGCGCACCGCACAGGAAGGAGACCACCACACTGCCGCGCCGCACCATCGACACGATGGAAATCATGGCACCTTCCAGACTCAGGGAGTAGAAGTAGACGAAGTCGGCTGCCGACAGGAAGATGGAGATGAGGATGATGCACCAGTCCCAGTGGAACGGGGTGGTCGTCTTCCGTTTGGGAAGCCACAGCAGGGCAATCACGGCTCCCATCATGAAGAGCTGGTAGATGTTGTACCACGACTGCACCACCATGCGGTCCAGTCCCAGTCCGCCGTCGCTGACGGGTGCCATCAGGTATTTGTCATAGAGTCCGCTGATGGCGCCGGTGACGGCTGCCAGTACGACGTAGAAGATGTAGCGGTTATGCTTGAAGTCGATGCCTTCCTTTTTCCCCGAACGGCTCAGCATGAAGAAGGAGATGACTGCCATCAGCACACCTGCCCACTGGTAGAGGTTCAGCCTTTCGCCAAACACGAGCAGGGCACCCACCAGTACCATGACCGGACGGGTCGCATTGATTGGTCCCACGATGGTGAGCGGCAGGTCGCAGCGATAACAGGTGTCGAGCGTGGCGACGAGGCCCTGCTCGGTATCGGGCGTGACAAAGACGTCGGCCGGGCCGCCGATCTTAAGCGTGGTGTGCTCGCGCATGGGCTCGCTCATCAGTACGTTGTCCTCGCCGGCAACGCCAGCAAGCGCGCACAGCAGGTCCTCGTTAAAAAAGTCGTTCTCGTGCATACGAATATCCGCCTTTTGGTGGTCGTTGTCATCAATCGATAGCAATATAACCCACCCGGAAGGATTTGGTGAGCTGGCGGCGAAAAAACAGCAGTCTACCGGATTGGTAAAGTGTTTATCACCGAGGTAGAGGGGTAGTCGCTATACTTTCAAGAGATTGCGCGTAAACCCGGAAGGAGCGAGATGGCCAACAAAGTCACCCTCAAGCAGCTCGCCCAGGAGGTGGGGCTTTCCCCCTCGTCGGTCTCGCTTGTGCTCAATAATCGGCCCTGTCGCATCTCGGAAGAAAACCGCAAGCTCATCAAAGAGGTCGCGGCGCGCAACCACTATGTTCCCAACCAGATCGCGCGCAGCCTGGTCATGCGCGAGTCGCGCACCCTGGGCCTTATCGTCCCTAACATCGAGAGCCGCTTTTTTGCCTCGCTCGCCGGTAGCCTGGAAAAGCGCTGCCGCGAGGATGGCTATGCGCTCTTCATTACCAGCTCGGGTGGAAGCGCCGATGACGATCTGGAGCTGCTGCGCCAGCTGGTGACGCGCGGCGTTGATGGCGTCTTCCTGGTCGTGGGCGACGAGTTCTCCGACGACCGTGCCCTGCGCGAAGAAGTCAGCCACCTGCCCATCCCGGCCGTGATGGTCGACCGTGCCATTGAGGGGCTCGAGTGCGACAAGGTGATGTTCGACCACGAGATGGGCGGCTACATGGCCACCCGCTATCTGATCGAGCAAGGCCACCGCCGCATTGCCTGCTTGGTTAACGCGCGCCGTTCCAATACGGGGCGTAAGCGACTTGCCGGCTATGAGCGCGCGCTGCGCGAGGTTGGCCTGCCTATCGACGCACGTTTGGAGTTTGAGAGCGAGTACTACATTCCGAGTGCCTACGAGGCCTCGGAGGCGGTGCTCGCAACTGATGCCACCGCTGTGTTCGCAAGTTCGGACAACATTGCCCTTGGTCTGCTCAAGCGCTTACACGAGATGGGGAAGAGCATTCCGGGCGACATTTCGGTGGTGAGTTACGACAACTCGGCCGCCGACGTTCTCTTTGAGCCGGCGCTGACCGCGATTGAGCAGGATCCTGGTATCCTCGCGGAGCATGCTTTTGGCTGCATGTCCAAGCGCCTTGCCGGTAGGGGCGGTAGACGTGCCGAAGAAGTCGTTCTGGAGCCGGCGCTTATCGTGAAGGGCAGCGTGCTCGATCTTACCGAATGTAGCTAAGCGTACTTGTTTGTTTGCATAGATTGCATGCGGAGTGTCCGCTATTTGCCGGCGGGGCCGGGGTTGCGGGAATTGTTTTAGATATTAAGG
>USMA01000266.1 GCA_900555765.1 uncultured Collinsella sp. | reverse complement strand
CAGGACTGCATCAAGCCCGGCGATGACGCCGCGGCCGATGTGCGCAACTGCAAGATCGCCGAGTACACCAAGGCCGGCGTCGACGGCCGCCCGAGCTTCCATATCTCGCTTGCTATGGACATCAGCCCCAACTGCGATTGCCATCCCGAAAACGACACGCCTATCGTCAACGACATCGGCATGTTCGCGAGCTTCGACCCGGTCGCCATCGACCAGGCCTGCGCCGACGCCGTCATGGCGTCCGAGCCGCTGCCCAACACCGAGCTCACCGATAGCGCGGCCAAGATGGAGCACAATCACGAGCATCTGGAGGGCGAGCAGGCGCGCGACCCCTTCTGCATCACGCATCCCGACACCGACTGGCGCGCGTGCATCGTGCATGCCGAGAAGATCGGCCTGGGCACGAGCAAGTACGAGCTCATCGAGGTTAAATAGCGCCTAGCTATTGGACAAAACAAGCGCTTTTGTAGCGCAGCGTTAGCAAAAGCCGCCCGTGAGCACAGTGCCCGCGGGCGGCTTTTTGGAAGTGCTAAGGGGTCAGATAGACCAGTAAACCGTACTATTTGCCTAAAAATACTCGTCGAGGAAGTCGTCGACCGTATTCCAGTAGAGCTCGGGGTCAACTTGCGCACTCTTGGCGTGGGCGGCGCCATGGATGGTGAGCTTTTGTTTGACTTTGCTGGCGCACGCGTCGTAGTTTTGGTCGAGCATGCTGTACGGTACAAAGGTGTCCTGGTCGCCGTGGATAAACAGCATGGGAACTGTCGCGCGCTTGAGCTGTTCCACGCTGCTCGCCTTATGAAAGTCGTAGCCTGCGCGCACGTTGCACACTAAGTTTGCTACATCGAGCAAGGGAAAGCCGGGCAGGCCGAACACGTCCTTGAGCTGCAGAGAAAACTCGTCCCAAACACTCGTATAACCGCAGTCCTCGATAATGCATTTCACGTTTGCGGGCAGAGATTCCCCCGCGACGTTCATGGCGGTTGCCGCACCCATCGACTCGCCAAAGACCAGGATGCGCGCCTCGGGGTCAGCCTGAACGATTCGCTCGATCCATGCGACGATGTCGAGGCGCTCGGGCCAGCCCATGCCGATATAGTCGCCGCCGGAGCGCTCGTGGGCGCGGGCGGCGGGTGCGAGTACGTTCATGCCGCGGTCGTGGAATCGCTTGACGTATCGGGCCATACCGATGGGCTCGTTGGTATATCCATGCAGGCAGACTGCGTAGTCGTGCGTGCTCTCCGACGCAGCAAAATACCAGGCGGCGAGCTCGGTCCCGTCGTCCGCGGTGAGGCTGCTGCTCTCGCGGTTCTCTTTAAACCACGCCCGCGCCTCGCCCTCCTCGGCGTCCATCTGTTCGCCCTTTTCGGCGTCCTTGCTGTCCTGCATCATCTTCATGGTGTAGGGCGCTTGGGGATTCAGGGCAAAGTCGAACAAGAAGTTGCCGGCAAACCCCAGCAGCGCAACGACAACCACCAGCGCAACGACGCCGGCTATCTTGAGCTTTCGATGGGAACGTGCGTTTTGAGACATAAGAAGCTTTCCTATAAGATGTTAATACATCAACATTTAATGCAAGCGCATTATGGACGTTCGCCGTTGATGCGTCAACAGACAAAGAATGGGTAAACAAAGGGTCACGTATGGTGCAAATTTCGCACGTACCTAGACGCTTTGATATAGTGTTGAGAACTCTTTACGTTGGAGGATGTAACCGGCATGTCCGATTCGAGCGACAGTTCTAAGCCGCGACCCAAGACCGCGGCCGTTCCACACTACACGGTGGGCGAGGAGATCATGAACTCCGTCACCCATGGTGTCGGCTGCCTGCTGGGTATCGCGGGCCTGGTGCTCCTGATCGTATTCGCCGCCCTGCGCGGCGGAGGCCCGGCCCACATGGCCGCGGCAATTGTCTATGGCGTCAGCATTATCCTCGAATACCTAGCCTCCACGCTCTACCACGCGATTCAGCCCGCGCGCGCCAAGCGCGTGTTTCGCATCATCGACCACAGCTGCATCTACCTGCTCATAGCCGGCAGCTATACGCCGTTTTGCCTCATCACGCTCGCAAACGACGGCGGCGCTGTGCTGTTCTTTGCCGTATGGGCCATCGCCATTATCGGCATCGCCCTCGAGTGCTTTATGCGCGAGCGTCAACCGCACTGGGTAAGCGGCCTGGTCTACCTGCTGATGGGCTGGCTCGTTGTCTTTAAGCTGCCCGAACTTGTGGCGCTGCTCAACCCCGTGGCACTTGCCCTGCTCGCCGTCGGCGGCGTGTGCTACACCGCGGGCGTGCCGTTCTATATCGCCAAAAACGTGCGCTATCTTCACAGCGTGTTTCACCTGTGGGTACTCG
>USMA01000265.1 GCA_900555765.1 uncultured Collinsella sp. | reverse complement strand
GGGTTTGACGAAGATGGTTGGATCCGGCTGCTCCGCGCGGACGAACTTG
Source organism: uncultured Collinsella sp. (assembly GCA_900555765.1). Classification (GTDB taxonomy): domain Bacteria; phylum Actinomycetota; class Coriobacteriia; order Coriobacteriales; family Coriobacteriaceae; genus Collinsella. The sequence goes on along the minus strand of USMA01000265.1, from coordinate 2,313 downwards.
ACGGTCACGGCCTCAAAGCCCGCCTTGTGCAGAACATCAGCGTAGACGCGCGCCTGCAGGGCGTGCTTCTCCTGCAGCTGATCCGGCGTCTCGTCCGGTGTGCCGCCCGTCTTGTAGTCGATGACCAGCGCGCGCGACGGATCGGCCGGGTCGGTTGCCAAAGCGTCGATGGCGCCCTCGGCATATGCACCGTAGCGGGCAATGTCCTTGTCCTCACAGCCCAGCGAAAAGAACGGCACCTCGGCGCGAACGCACGGCCACGCGAGCAGGTCGGCACGAACAGCCGACTTGAGCCAGCGGTCCAGGGCAACGTCGAAGCGTTCGCGCTGCTCCGGCGTCAGGCGCCACAAGCGTGCCAGCGCATCGGCGCGCACAGCGGGCAACACGTCGGCACCCATCTCGATCAGCCACTGGCAGGCAGCATGGAACGCCGAGCCCAGCGCCATGGGGTTGCCGGCGGGCTCAACGGCGGCCACGTCTGCATCCGTCATCTCAGAACCATCCGACTCCGCATCATCGCCGGCCTCGTCCATGGGCACGTGTGCCTCGGCGGCACGGTCCTCGGACTCGGCATGCAGCGCCGCGGCAATTGACGAGTAGCTGTACGAATCGCGCGCCGGATACGGGCAGGTGCCCATGCGCACGCCCACCGCCTGGGGATACACGAGCTCAAACGCATCGGGCTCGGCGTCGGCAGGACCGGGCACAGTTGAGTGCGCAGCATTATCGGCGGCATCGGCATCGCCGCGGACAAGCCTGCCCTCGGCATCCAGAGAAGCATTGGCCTCAAACGACTGCTCGCCAAAGGAAAAGTCCGCGAGCGAAATGAGCTCGTAGTCGCCCGGCTGGGAGTTGTCGAACACCAGGCGGTCGGCATCGAGCTGCGGCATGTCCAGGGCATCCGTCGGCAAAATGCGGCGCAGCACGTCGTAGGTCAGATCCGTCTCGACATCGAAGGTCGGCGCCGTCACCTTGCCGCGGCTCACGCCGACATCCATCGCCAGAATGACCAGCTCGCGCGCTCGCGTCATGGCGACATAGAGCAAGCGAGCCCGCTCCTCGAGCGAAAGCTGCAGGTCGTGGTTGCGCAGGCGAACGAATGCCTCGGCGGGAGAACCCGTCGCGCAGACATCCTCCATGAGCTCCGGCGGCAACCATAGCGACGTGCCCTTACCCTTATACGCATGCTCATACTGCTTTTTGACGCCATCGCCCTTAACGAACGTGCCGTCCGCGAGTTTAACGCCGGCGAAGCGCGCCGGCAGCGCCACGACCTGCGCTCCGCCCTCGACACGCCCCATCTGAGCCGCACCCGAAGACTTACGCACGCCAAAGCACTCCGCAACCGCCACGACCGGATACTCCAGGCCCTTGGAGGCATGCACCGTCATGATGCGCGCCGCGCCGTCGCCCTCCTCGTTGAGGGCACCTGGGGCCTCCTTGCCCGCCAAGAAGCGGTCGAAGGCAAGCGCAATGGAACGCGGCGAGTTACCGAACTCGGCCTCCGCCTCGGCCACGGCATCGAGCGCCTTAAGCACGTTGGCGGCAATGGCCTTGCCCTCGGGACCACGCTGTGCCAGACGCACAAACCAGCCGGAGGCGTTGACAGTATCGCGCGCGATGGCGGCGAACGAATCGCGGCCCACGCGACGAAGCGCATACCGCAGCACCTCGCGGGCGCGCGTCACGAGCGGCAAGTCTTGCAAACCCGGCACATCGGAATCGCTCATGATGCCCGCATCGATGTTGCGGCGCGAGGTCTCCCCCGTCTGGTCGTCCAGTTTGGTCGCCAGCGCCAGGAACTCCTGGGCGCCGAGCGCAAACATCGGCGAGGCGAGCAGCGGCATAAGGCCCTGCGCCGTATCGGCCGGATTGGCGAGTGCGCAGACCAGGGCACGCACCGTCTGCACCTCAGCTGCCTGGGCAAAGACCGAGCCGCCTGCGATCACGCAGTCGAGCTCTTGGTCGCGGAAGGCCTGCGCATAGACATCGGCGTTGGTCATGCGGCCCAGCAGCAGGACCATGCTGCCCTGGGGCTGGCCCGCTTTAACGAGTGCTTGGAATCGCTCCGCAATCGCGCGAGCTTTCGCCTGCGTTCGCTCCTGCGTACTGCCACCGGCAACGAAGATCGCCTGGCGGCGCGATGCCTTCGCCTTGAGCTTGTCCTCGCGTTCGTCGCTCGGTTCAAGATCCAAGAACCCCTGCATCAAACCACCGGTGTCGCCGTCAAAGCCGCGCGCCACATAGCGCAGCACCTCGTCGTGGCTGCGGAAGTTGCGTACAAGCTTGCAGAGCTCGCCGGCGGGGGCATCG
>USMA01000264.1 GCA_900555765.1 uncultured Collinsella sp. | reverse complement strand
ATGGCGTGCGTGTGTACGTAACGCTCAACGTGTTCGTGTTTGACGATGAGCTGTTCGACGCGGTGGCGCTGGGAGCTCATGCACTGGAGCTGGGCGCCGATGCTCTGATTGTGGCCGATGCCGGGTTGGCCTGCGCGCTGCGCGCGGCGATTCCCGGGGTCGAGATTCACCTGTCCACGCAGGCGGGCGCTCATAGCGAGGGTGCCGTGCGGCTTGCCGCCGACGAGCTGGGGGTCGAGCGCGTGACGACGGCACGCGAGCTGACGGTCGGCGAGATTGCGGCGCTATGTGCCACGGGCGTGCCCATCGAGGTATTCTGCCACGGTGCGATTTGCATCGGCTATTCGGGGGCGTGCGAGTTCTCGGCCCTGCGGCGTGGGCGCTCGGCGATGCGCGGCGACTGCACACAGCCGTGCCGTCTGGCGTACGACCTAGTGGACGAGGCGGGGCAGAGTGTTGTTGCTGTCGAGGGAGATCGCCTGCTGTGCCCGCGCGACTATCTGGGTATTGCGCATCTGCCCGAGCTTGTAGATGCCGGCGTGGCGTCGCTCAAGATCGAGGGGCGCATGAAGAACCCCGATTACGTATTCAACGTGGTGCGGGTGTGGCGCCGGGCACGCGATATGCTGCGCGACGGCGCGTGGGACCCCGGGGCCGGGGAAGAGCTTGAGCGCGAGCTGGGAAGGTCGTTTAACCGTGGGTTTACCGATGCGTACCTGCGAGGGCGTTCGGGTGCCGAGCTGATGAGCTTTGAGCGCGCAATTAACCAGGGCGTGCGCGCGGGGCGCTTGGTCGCTGTGGGCCACGAAGAGGTGACCGTTGAGCTCGACGCCGCCGTGGCGGCGGGTGACACGCTCGAGATTCGGTTCTATCCGGGTGTCGACGCGCGTCCCGATGTGCCCAAGCGCTGGCCGCAGGTGCCCTGCCCGGTGGATGCCGCAGCGGGGAAGCGCGTCGTCGTGCATTGCAAGCGTAAGGTGGACACGGGCTGCGAGGTGTACCTGATTCGCAGCGCCGGTGTGTTGGAGCAGACGGCGACGGCCCTGGAGCGCATGCATGCCGAGGCCGATGCGGTCGTGCCTGCTGCTCGCGCCGTTGAAGTGCTGCCGTTTGAGGGCTCCGTTGTCGCTGGCGATGTGCCGGCGGCGGGACTGGCGGAGTCGGCGGAGCAGGGGGCTTTGGCTCGTATGTTCTTTGCCTGGGAGCTGATGGATGCCGACCCGTGTGACGAGCTCGACCTGTCCGATGCGACCGTGGTGCTCGATGAGGTCTGTCGCGGGGGCGACGTCGAGCGGACCCGCTCGCTGATGCAGCGTGCCGGGCGTGTGGTCTGCCGCAATTTGGGACAGGCTGCGATGGCGCGTGAGTTGGGCGTGGCGTTTGATGTGGCGGCGCCAGTGTTTTGCGCCAACCGGGCCACGCTTGTCTGGCTGCGTGGGCTTGGTGCGGGCCGTGTGTATGTGCCAGCCGAGTTGCTCGCCAACGACGCTGAGCGCGTTGCCGAGCTTGCCGCTTGCCCCGGTGTCTTGGGGCCTGTCGACGCCGGCCATCCCGAGCTCATGGCGTGTGAGCATTGCCTGCTCACCGCCGAGGGGCCTTGCGCCACACAGGCAACGGGCTCGGTCCATTGCCGTGACTGCTCGCGTCGTCGGCAGACGCGCTATTTGGTCGAGCGCGACGGTACGCGTCTGCCGGTCGCTGTCGACGCATGCGGCAGGACGAGGATTTTCCTGTCGTAGGTGTTCGGCCGCGCCGTTTTGTTATCATATGAGAGTTTATGGACTTCCAGCACCGCCGTATCCGGCGAGGGTGCTATAGCAAAAGGAGGATACCCAATGCTGTCTGTCGACGAGCAAATGCGTATCATCACCTCGGGCGCCGCGCAGATCGTCCCCGAGGCCGACCTTCGCAAGAAGCTTGAGAAGGGCGAGCCCCTCAACATCAAGCTCGGCGTCGATCCCACCCGCCCCGACCAGCCCCTGGGCCATGCCGTGCCGCTGCGCACGATGCGCCAGTTCCAGGACCTGGGCCACAACGTCACCCTTATCCTCGGCAACGGCACCGCGCTGATCGGCGATCCCTCGGGCAAGAACTCCACGCGTCCGCAGCTTTCGCAGGAGCAGATCGAGGCCTACGCCGAGACCTACGTGAGCCAGTCCATGAAGTTCCTGGACCCCGAGAAGACCACCATCGTGCACAACGGCGATTGGATCCTTTCGATGGATCTGGCCGGCCTGCTGCAGGTGTGCTCCAAGTTCACCGTTGCCCGCATTCTTGAGCGCGACGACTTTACCAAGCGCTACCAGTCTCAGACGCCGATCGCCCTGCACGAGTTCCTGTACCCCGTGATGCAGGCCTTCGACTCCGTTCAG
>USMA01000263.1 GCA_900555765.1 uncultured Collinsella sp. | reverse complement strand
CCGCAGCCCGCCATTACGCAGGCACTGTTGACCGTCGCCGAGTGCCCGGTCTTTGTAGGCGTGGGCGGCGGAACTACGACCGGCAAGCGCTCCGTGCAGATGGCAGCCGTCTCCGAGATGCAGGGCGCGGCGGGCTGCGTGGTCAATTCCCCCGCCACTGCCGAGATGGTCGAGCACATCACCAACATCGCCGACATCCCCGTCATCGCCACGGTTGTACGTTGCGACGATGATGCGCATGCCAAAGTGCGCGCCGGAGCCAAGATTCTCAACATCGCCGCCGGCAAAAACACGCCCCAGGTCCTACGCGAGCTGCGCGAGCACTATCCCAACCTGCCGCTCATCGCGCCGGGCGGCAAGACGCCCGAGAGCATCCGTGAAACCATCGCCGCCGGCGCCAACGCCATCATCTGGACGCCGCCTTCGGCCCAGCAGCTACAGACCGACATGATGCAGCGTTATCGCAAGATGAAGGAAGACGCCACACCTGTCATCTCGCGCGACGATGTGCCCATTATCGACCAGGTCGCCGCCGCCGAGGTCAGCCAGGTCGAGAACATGAATCCCGACGTGCCGATTCCCGACGAAGTTATCGAGCGCGTCGCTTCGATCCACGAGCGCGTCGAGGAGCATCGCGCCAACCGCGGCCTCAAGCCGTCACTGCACGGCTTCTTCTTCCGCGGAAAGAAACGCTAGTAAAACATCTTGGCCCGCCCCACAAACGTGAGGCGGGCCGTTTTCGTTTGAACAATCATGCAGCGATGTGATGGGGCAAATTAATCCACGCGCTTGTCGCCCATAAAGAAGAGCGCCACCGTACCAGGTCCGGTATGCGAGCCAATCAAAGTACCGATGTCATTGATCTCAATCTTGCCTTTAAGCTGCGGAACCTGTTCCTCAATCAGCGCCGCAACTGCCTCGGCATCCTCGCGGCACGCCGAGTGCGACATGATGCACTTACCCGAATAATCCGCACCGTCCTGCACGTGTGCCATCATGGTCTTGGCCATCTCGGAAATCGCTCGCTTCTTAGTGCGAATTTTCTCACGTGGCGACAGCTTACCTTCGCAATCGACCGTCATAAGCGGGCAAATCTTAAGCGCCGTGCCGATGATCGCGCTCGCAGCCGAAATGCGACCGCCTCGTAGGTAGCTCGACAGATCGGTCGAGAAGAACCAGTGGTGCAGGTTGAGTTTGTGCTCCTCGATCCAGGCAGCCGTCTCGTCGAGTGAAGCCCCGCTATCGCGCACGTCGGCGGCATATTCCAGCAACAGGCCAAAGCCCGAAGACGCCGCTAGCGAATCGATTACGCGCACCTTGCCTCCCTGGGGATAGCGATCCGCGAGCATCTGCGCCGCAACGCAGGCCGATCCATACGTGCCCGAAATACCCGACGACAACGTCAGGTGCAGCACGTCTTTACCCTCGGCAACAAACGGCTCCCAAAACTCCTCGTACTCACCCACGCTCACCTGAGACGTTTTGGGCATGGCGCCCGCGGCAATCTGGGCAAAGAACTTGTCCGGCGTAATCGACTGATACAGATCGTCCGTATAGACAACATCGTCGATCTCGTAATGAAAACACACGACAGGGATATTGCGCGACGCAAAGAACTCACGGGTTCGGTCGGCGGCGGATTCACAGGTCAGGACAAAATCACTCATATGAGGCTCCTTACTCATTGCTGCGCAAATTATCGCACAGTGAGCCTACATGCGGTACATATGTCCACTATTTACCAAATCGAACCAAAAATAGTGAACATCTTTACCACCATCGTCTCCACCGGCCCCACGCATAAATATCTGAGAAAACACCCTCTGTCGTCTCCACCCAACCGACACATCTACCTTCACTAAATCGATTTACCAAACCATTCAGCCGACAATTCACCCGCTGGCGCAAAATCGAAACAAAAGCGGCGCATACTGATAAACGTTTGACGCTGTTTATCAGTTTTACCAGCTCCATCGGAAGGTGTTTCATGGTCGCATTCGATCGCAACCCGCAAGACTTCAAGTATCTGCGCCTGCTGTCGAGACAGTTCCCCACCGAACAATCCGCGTTTACCGAAATTATCAACCTCTCGGCCATCCTCAACCTGCCCAAAGGCACCGAGCATTTTATGAGCGACGTGCACGGCGAGTACGAAGCCTTTATGCACATCCTCAACAACTGCTCGGGCGTCGTGCGCGAACATGTCGACGAGATCTTTGGCGACACGCTCACCTTTGACGAAAAGGGCGAGCTGTGCACGCTCATCTACTACCCGCGCGAGAAGATCGAGCTGGTCCGCAGCCAGCGCGAGGACGCGCCAACCTGGTACAAGACGATGCTTGACCAGCTCATCATGGTCGCACGCTCGCTATCGAGCCGCAACACGCGCTCCAAGGTGCGA
>USMA01000262.1 GCA_900555765.1 uncultured Collinsella sp. | reverse complement strand
ATTACACCAAGAAGGGCGAGGACGAGAACATCGCCTACAAGACGACCGGTGTGCCGAATGATGCGGGCTTTACCGATCGCGTGCTTGAATCTGGTGCGTCCCTGGAGTCGGTCGTTCCCGATAAAAACTCGGGTTTGATGACCTACTACCTGCTCACACTCATTCTTCCCATGGCGATTTTCTTCCTCATAGGTTGGTGGCTCAACCGCCGCATGAAGATGGCTATCGGCGATGACGGCCCGTCGATGAACTTTGGCGGCGGCGGTTTTGGCGGCGGCGGACTGGGTAAGTCCGGCGCGCGCGTGATCGCCTCCAAGGACGTGGGCGTGACCTTTAAGGACGTCGCCGGCCAGGAAGAGGCCAAGGAGTCTCTCAAGGAGGTCGTCGACTTTCTGGAGAAGCCGCAGCGCTACGAGGAGATCGGCGCCAAGCTGCCGCGCGGTGCTCTCCTTGTTGGCCCTCCGGGTACCGGTAAGACCCTGCTTGCCAAGGCTGTTGCCGGCGAGGCCGGTGTTCCGTTCTTTAGTATTTCGGGCTCTGAGTTCGTTGAGATGTTTGTTGGTCGCGGCGCTGCAAAGGTTCGTGACCTGTTTAAGCAGGCCAAGGAAAAGGCCCCGTGTATCGTCTTTATCGATGAGATCGATACCATCGGTAAGAAGCGTGATGGCGGCGGCTTTAGCGGCAACGACGAGCGCGAGCAGACGCTCAATCAGTTGCTGACCGAGATGGATGGCTTCGATAACCACAAGGGTATCGTTGTCCTTGCCGCAACCAACCGCCCCGACAGTCTCGATCCGGCGCTGCTGCGCCCCGGTCGTTTTGACCGCCGCATTCCCGTCGAGTTGCCCGATCTGACCGGTCGTAAGAACATCCTCGAGCTTCACGCCAAGAGTGTGAAGACCGAGCCGCCGATCGATCTGACCGCGATTGCCCGCGCCACGCCCGGTGCCTCGGGCGCCGACCTGGCCAATATCATCAACGAGGGCGCCCTGCGCGCCGTTCGCGAGGGTCGCAAGCGTGCAACCCAGGATGACTTCGAGGAGTCGGTGGAGGTCGTCATTGCCGGCCAACAGCGTAAGTCCACGGTGCTTTCCGACCATGAGAAGCAGGTCGTTTCCTACCACGAGATCGGTCATGCCATCGTCGCTGCCCGCCAAAAGGGTTCCGCGCCGGTTACCAAGATCACCATCGTGCCGCGCACGAGCGGTGCTCTTGGCTATACCATGCAGGTCGAGGAGGACGAGCGCTTCCTGACGACACGCCAGGAGGTCTTGGACAAGCTTGCCGTCTACTGCGGCGGCCGTGCGGCCGAGGAACTCATCTTTGGCGAGATGACGACCGGTGCCGCCAACGATATCGAACAGGCCACCAAGCTCGCCCGCAACATGGTGACGCGCTTTGGTATGTCCGACGAGTTTGGCATGATGGCGCTCGGTACCGTGCAGAACGCGAATCTCAATCAGGACACGTCGCTCACCTGCGCCCCTGGTACGGCCGAGCGTGTGGACGCGATTGTCGCTAAGCTGATTGAGGATGCGCACGATCGCGCCCTGCAGATCCTCAAGGAGAACAAGTTCAAGCTCCATGAGCTGGCTCGTTATCTGTACAAGAAGGAGACCATCACGGGTGAGGAGATCATGAACCTCCTCACGCGCGAGAATCCGCTGATGCCCAAGCAACAGTAAAGCCGCGGTCGAGCCAGTAAACGCCGACGCCCCATTTGAGCAGCTTTCTCAAATGGGGCGTTTTGCTTGAGAGGGATGGAAATGAAGATCGTGGTGAGCGCCTGCTTGATGGGCGAGAGCTGCAAGCATAACGGGCTCGACAACTATCATCGCGCGTTGGTCGAGGCCTGCGAACGCACGGGGACTGAGGTCTTGTTGGTGTGCCCCGAGGTCTTTGGCGGCCTGCCCACGCCGCGCAAGCCGTCCGAGATTGTGTATGGCGAGGTCCGTACCTGCGGGGGTACCTCGGTCGATCGCGAGTTTCGTCTAGGCGCTCAACGTGCGCTCGATATGTGCGAGCAAGCGGGCGGCCCGTCCGAGATTGCTGCGTGCGTCTTGCAGGATCGCAGTCCGTCGTGCGGCGTGGGCCATATCTACGACGGATCCTTCAGCGGCACGCTCACAACGGGTAACGGTGTCTTCGTTGACCTGCTCCTGCGCCTCGGCTACCTCGTGATCCCGGAAAGCGAATTCGACTCGTGTGTGTTACTGCAATAAAAAACCGCCACAAAGGTACTGTCCCCTTTGTGGCGGTTTTGGTCGGTTAGGCCAGGATAGAGTGGCCGTAGGCGTTGTCGGCCTTGATGGCGGCGGCGAACTTCTCGTCGGTGAAGGGCTCCGGGTTACCCTGTTTCCACTCGTTGGTGGCGTGGGCATACTCACACAGCGCCGGGATGTCGGCCTCGGTAAGGCCGACCTGCTCAAGCGTC
>USMA01000261.1 GCA_900555765.1 uncultured Collinsella sp. | reverse complement strand
GGGTATCGGGTTCCCACATTCATCCGCACATGTGCGGATGAATGTGGGAGGTGTTCGGATAAAGTCGATAATCAAGGTTCGCGAGGGCGTCGCAAAACTTTTCAAAAAAAGTTCTTGCATAGGATGCGGGTATCACGTAAGATTAATCCTCGTAAGCGGACATGGCTCAGTTGGTAGAGCACAACCTTGCCAAGGTTGGGGTCGCGGGTTCGAGCCCCGTTGTCCGCTCCAACTATTTTACGCGGTTCTAACGAACCGCGTTTTTTTGTTGACGCTGCGCGAGCCCCGGGCACCCCATCTTGCCCCTCAATCGTCGGTCGCGTACATAAAGTACGCTTCCCTCCTCTTTCGCGGCAACCTGGGGCACCCGGAGCCCGCTCGCTGGCGTGGCCGGGGGAGTGGGTTTTCCGTTCTTTTCACTAATCGGTCGATTCGTCCCGGGAGGTTCGAACCCGAGAGGGAGCGAGCGTTTTGGGTCGTGGCTGTGGCGCTGTTTGCCGCGAATGTCCACTTTGGGCGTATCATCGTGGGCATCTCGCATAACCTCGTTGCAAGGGAGATACGCCCCATGGCTACAGAAAAGTCTTCTTCGCGTTCATGGATGTCCGACGCCGCGATCTATCAGATCTACCCGCGCTCGTTTAAGGATTCGACTGGTTCGGGTCTGGGCGATATCGCGGGCATTACCCAGCAGATGGACTATCTTGAGCGACTGGGTATCGAGGCCATCTGGCTGAGCCCGTTTTACCCATCGCCTCTTGTCGATGGTGGCTATGATGTGGCGGACTACTGCGATGTCGACCCACGTCTCGGCTCGCTTGACGACTTCGATGACATGATCGCCGCGGCTCACGCGCGCGGCATCAAGGTCATTGTCGACATCGTGCCTAACCATTCATCCAACCTGCACCCCAGGTGCATAGCCGCTCTTGCCGCCGGCCCCGGATCGCCCGAGCGCGCCCGTTATATCTTCCGCGATGGTCGCGGCGAGCACGGCGAGCTGCCTCCCACCAATTGGAATGCCAACTTTGGCGGCCCCGCCTGGACGCGTGTTGCGGACGGTCAGTGGTATCTGCACATGTTTACGCCCGAGCAGCCGGACTTTGACTGGTCATGCCCCGAGGTTCATGCGCTCTTTTGCGACGTTCTGGCGTTTTGGAGCGATCGAGGCGTCGATGGCTTTCGCATTGATGTGGCGCAAGGTCTCGCCAAGGATCTCGACCGCGATGACCTCGACCGGTGGCATCTCGCCGAGGGCGATGACATGGTTGACGACGGCACCCATCCGCTGTGGGACCGCAACGAGGTCCACGAGATCTATCGCGAGTGGCGTCGCGTGTTCGACCGCTATGATCCGCCGCGCAGCGCCGTTGCCGAGGCGTGGGTGCTGCCCGAGCGTCAGTATCTCTACGCGCGTCCCAGCGAGCTTGGTCAGACATTTAACTTTGAGTTCGCCAAGGCCACTTGGACCTATGATGACATGCACGCTGCAATCGAGGAGGGCTTGAAGGCGGCCATCGAATCCGATTCCGCCTCGACCTGGGTGCTCTCCAACCACGACGTGCCGCGCGTGGCGACGCGCTATGCCCTGCCGCAGATCAAGGCGACGCGCTACCACCAGATTGCGCTCGACTGGCTCTTACGCGACGGGTCGTCTTATGACGAGGACCGTGAACTCGGTGAGCGCCGCGCGCGGGCGGCCCTTTTGCTTGAACTGGCGCTTCCGGGCTCGGCATACGTGTATCAGGGTGAGGAGCTCGGCCTTTTTGAAGTGGCTGATATCCCGTGGGCTGCTCTCGAAGATCCCAGTGCAACCAATACGCACGGACCGAAGCGCGAGAAGGGGCGCGACGGCTGTCGTGTGCCCCTGCCGTGGGTGGCAGCGGACGATCCCGCGCAGGGCGGATCGTTTGGGTTTTCACCGGCGGACGCCGATGCGGCGCCCCATCTGCCGCAGCCTGCATGGTTTTCCGATTACGCTGCCGATAGAGAAGAAGCGGACCCGGCATCGATGCTTACGCTCTATCGTGACGCCCTCTGGCTGCGGCGCAAGCTGCGCGGGTGCGCCAACGATCTTGCGTGGCTCGATCTTGACGGGCGCACCGGCCTTGCGGATGGTGCCGAGGGCGCCGAGGGCGGCGTCATCGCCTATCGCCGCGACAATGGCTGGGCGTGTGTGACGAACTTCGGTGCAGCACCCGTGGAGCTGCCGGCGGGCAGGGTCCTGCTCACCTCATCACCGCTTGCAGGCGGCAGGCTCGCGCAGGACAGCTCTGCCTGGATCATGCTCGGTGAGATGTAGGGGCCTCTTGCGGCGAGTTTGCGTTTGCCTGCGTCTTCTGTGGTGGCTGATGTCTTTGCGAGGTTCGCGAGGGCGTGGTTGATTTCCGATCTCAGCCGAACACATTGAGCAAATAGGCCATTCCCGTAGTTAGCCGAACGCCCCCGCGGCCCC
>USMA01000260.1 GCA_900555765.1 uncultured Collinsella sp. | reverse complement strand
TCGATCGAGAACTTGCTCAAACGCGTGCTCAAAGGCAAGCCGGTGGGCCACATTACGCCCGCGGTGGATATTTACAATACGGTGTCGCTGACCTACGCGCTGCCCGTGGGAGGTGAGGATCTGCATGCGATCGAGGGAGACCTTCGCTTGAAGGTGACCGACGGTGGCGATGCGTTCTTGCCGCTTGGCGAGGAGGCGGACGATCCGACGCTGCCCGGCGAGCTCGCCTACATCGACGATGCGGGCGCTGTGTGCCGCTGCTGGAACTGGCGCGACGGCGTTCGCACGGCGCTGTCCGATAATTCGGCCGATGCGTTCCTGGCGATTGAGTGCGTGGAGTCCGAGCGGATGGGGGATTGCCAGGCTGCGATCGATCGCTTAGCCGAGCTGCTTGAGCGCTATCTGGGAGCGACGGTTGTCATTAAGACGCTTGTGACCCGCGACAATCCTTGCATGGAGCTGTAGCGGCGTCTAGAACCTATTGATGCCCCAAACCACCACAAAGGTGCCTGTCCTCTTTGTGGTGGTTTTTATGTTGATGGGTTAACAAATAGGGCGGGCAGGGCTGCCGGCCGTTAAGTACGGCTAAGTTGTTTTCCTGTTAGCATTATGCAAGCGAAAGGCGGTCGTCTCCCATGCAGCAGAGCGACGAGACACGTTTCGAGGACTTTGTCGGACTGATCAGCGGACTCTACAAGGAGATCCAGCGCATTAAGACGTCTGAGGGCGCAAGGCTGGGTCTCAAGGGCTCCGACGTTCTGTTCCTGTACTATCTTGAGCGCAGCAAGGACGGCCTGACTGGCGCCGACCTGGCTCGCATGGCAGGCGTGACCCGCGCCGCCGTCTCGCGTACGCTGGCGCATCTGGAGGAGGGTGGCTACGTCGAGGTCGATGATTCGGGCGATGCCGCCGTTAAGTATCGTGCTCCGGTGCGCCTGACCGCTCTGGGCGGCGAGAGCATGAGCGAGGCGGACCGCATCATTCGCGAGGTGCTCGATACCACCGGTAAGGCTATGGGTGTGGAGCAGCGCGAGCAGATGTATGCGTCGCTGCGCACGATTCTCAACACCCTGCGCGAGATCTAAGGCCGCCAAGGCATTTGCTTCCAATTAACAACTTAACAACTGCATAGTCCTGTTTGAGCGCGTATGCCGTGCCGGGGCCTTGCTGTCAAAATTCCCTGCGCGGGACCTGCGCAAGAAAGGATTCGCTATGTCCGTCCGCATTATTACCGATTCCGCGAGCGATATGTCGCCGGCTGAGCACCCCGCTCTGCGTGTTCTGCCGCTGTCCGTCACCTTTGGCACCGATGTGTACATGGATGGCGTCGACATCGATCACCAGCGCTTTTACGAGATGCTCGTGGAGCGCGATGAGCTGCCCAAGACCGGCCAGGTCAACCCGTACGCGTTTTCGCAGGCTATTGCTGAGGCGCGTGATGCCGGCGATGAGGCTGTGATTATTACCGTGGGCGCTAAGCTTTCGGGCACCAATCAGAGTGCCCGTACCGCACTTGCCGAGGCGCCGGGCGGCGACGTGTACGTGGTGGATAGCAACAACGTCACTCTGGGTGAGCGTGTCCTGGTCGAGCATGCCCTGCGCCTGGTGGACGAGGGCCGTAGTGCGGCCCAGATCGCGGCGGCCGTCGAGGCCGTCCGTGACCGCGTGGTCGTCATCGGCCTGCTCGAGACGCTGGAGTACCTGGTTCGCGGCGGTCGTCTATCTGCTGCGGCCGGCGCCGTGGGCACGCTGCTCAACGTGAAGCCCGTGGTGGCTGTCGAGGACGGCCTTATCGTGCAGTTGGGCAAGGCGCGCGGTTCCAAGAACGGCCGCAACCTGCTGAACCAAAAGGTCGAAAAGTCAGGCGGCATCGACTTTTCCATGCCGCTGGCGCTGGGCTATACGGGCCTTTCGGATGCGGTGCTCAAGAAGTATGTCGAGGACAGCGCGGCACTGTGGGCTGGCCACACCGAGGGCGAGTTGCCCGTTCACACCATCGGCGCCACCATCGGCACCCACGTAGGCCCCGGCGCCGTCGCCGTAGCCTTCTTCCAGCCCGCCAACTAACCGACCTGCCATAAACCACCACAAAGGGGACAGGCACCTTTGTGGTGGTTTATGCTTTTCCGGGTGGAAGGGAGCGAGCAATGGCGTCTGAGGGCTTTTTTGAACGGGTGTACGAGGTGGTCGAGCAGATCCCCGAGGGGATGGTCGCCACGTATGGCCAGGTGGCGCTGCTTGCCGGTCGTCCACGAAGTGCGCGGTACGTGGGGTATGCCCTGCATAGTAATCCGCGCCCCGGCGAGATTCCCTGTCACCGCGTGGTGTTTGCCGACGGTCGCATTTGCGAAGGCTTTGCCTTTGGCGGCCCCGATTCTCAGCGCGAGCTCTTAATGGGGGAGGGCGTGACGTTTACCGATCCCATGCATGTTGATCTGGCCGCCTGTCGCTGGCCT
>USMA01000259.1 GCA_900555765.1 uncultured Collinsella sp. | reverse complement strand
CCGGCACGGCAGACAGCAGCGACTGCGTGTACGGATGGTGAGGCTCGCTGTAGAGCGTCTTCCAGTCCGAAACCTCGACCATCTTGCCCAGATACATAACGGCAACGCGATCGGAGATGTGCTGCACGACGGACAGGTCGTGGGCGATAAACAGATACGCCGTGCCAAACTTGTCCTGCAGTTCCTTGAGCAGGTTCAGGACCTGTGCCTGGATGGAAACATCCAGAGCGGAAACGGGCTCGTCACAGATAATCAGCTTGGGCTTCAGCGCAAATGCGCGGGCAATGCCGACACGCTGACGCTGACCGCCGGAGAACTCATGCGGATAGCGGTTGATGTGCTCGGGGTTCAGACCGACGACGTCCAGCAGCTCGCGGACACGCTCGATACGCTCTTCCTTGGTGCCCACGCCATGAATGGTCATGGGCTCAGAGACAATCTCGCCGATGGTCATACGAGGGGTGAGCGAAGCATAGGGGTCCTGGAAGATGAACTGCATCTCGCGACGCATGTCCTTGATCTCGTGCTTGCTCATCTCGGCAACGTCTTTGCCCTGGAAGAACACCTTACCGGCAGTCGGCTTGGTCAGACGCATGATAGTGCGGCCCGTGGTGGACTTACCACAACCAGACTCGCCACCCAGACCGAAGGTCTCGCCAGGATAAATCTCAAAAGAGATGTCATTTACAGCAGAGACGACACGCTTGGAGAAGCGCTTGGCGAACATGCCGGACTCAGCGGGAAACTCCTTAGAGAGGTGCTCGACCTTCAGCAGCGGAGTGCGCTCGTTGGTATCTGCCATTACGCCTCGCCTCCCTTCTTGGAATCCTTGCGCGTACGGGACGTCTCAGGAGCGTTCTTGAGGAACTCGGGGTCACCAGAGTAGTGGCACGCAGAGTAATGACCAGACTCGGTGACAACGCGCTCGGGGCGCTGCTTGCGGCACTTATCGGTTGCATAGGGGCAACGAGGCGAGAACACGCAGCCCTCGGGCAGGTTCATGAGCGAAGGCGGGTTGCCGTGAATCGGCGTAAGCGGCTTCTTCTCATCGATGGCCTGCTCCGGGATGGAGCGGATAAGGCCCCAGGTATAGGGGTGACGGCTCTCGTAGAAAATTTCCTCAGCAGTACCGAACTCGACGGGACGGCCAGCATACATAACCATGATCTTGTCGGCCATATCAGCGACGACACCCAGGTCATGGGTGATCATGATGATGGCGTTGCCGTTCTTCTCCTGCATTTCCTGCATAAGCTCAATAATCTGAGCCTGAATGGTAACGTCCAAGGCAGTCGTGGGCTCGTCGGCAATCAGAATATCGGGGTCGCAGGCAAGAGCCATAGCGATCATGACGCGCTGACGCATACCGCCAGAGAACTGGTGCGGATACTCATTGACGCGCTTCTCGGGCTCGGGAATGCCAACGAGGTCCAAAAGCTCAGTGGCGCGCTTGAGCGCCTCCTGCTTGGAGTAGCCACGGTGCAGACGAAGACCCTCGCCTACCTGCTTGCCGATCTTATAGACCGGGTTCAAGGAGGTCATAGGATCCTGGAAGATCATCGCGATATCGTTACCGCGAATGTGCTGCATCTCTTCCTCGGTCATCTCGAGGATAGAACGACCGCGATAGCGAACGTCGCCGCCCTCAATCTTTCCCGGAGGCATCGAGATAAGGCCCATGATGGTCATGGCGGTCACGGACTTACCGGAGCCGGACTCGCCGACGACACCGAGGGTCTCGCCGCGATCGAGCGTGTAGGAGACACCGTCGACAGCGCGAACGACGCCATCTTCGGTGTGGAAATACATCTTTAGGTCATCGACCTCGAGCAGATGCTGGCCCTCGGGAACCGGCTGGTCCTTCAGGTCCACATAGTTCTTGTTCTTCTTCATCCTTATGCGTCCTTCATCTTGACGTCGAGGGCGTCGCGCAGACCGTCACCCAGCAGGGTGAAGGCGAGCACCGTCGAGAGAATTGCCAGACCGGGCATGATCATCATCCAGGGAGCGGTCAGAAGATACTGCTGACCGTCCTGAATCATGGAGCCCCACGAAGGCGTAGGCGGAATAACGCCCATGCCGAGGAAGGACAGAGCGGACTCGGTCAGGATGGCGCCACCAATGTTCATGGTCGCGTAGACCACGATGGAGGCGACGGAGTTCGGGAAGATGTGACGCACTACGATACGAGCATCAGATGCACCCATCGCGCGCGCAGCGTCAACATAGTCGTTTTCTTTGACCGTCAAGATTGCAGAGCGGAAGACGCGCGCAATCGAAGGCCAGCCGAGAATACCGATGGCGATAAAGACGTTCTGAAGCCCACGGCCGATAACGGCGATCATGGCGACAACGAACAGCACGTACGGGAACGCCAGGAAGATGTCCGCACAGCGCATGATGATCGTATCCCAGATCCCGCCGTAGAAACCGGCCAGAGCACCCATGACCAGACCGATCACCGTG
>USMA01000258.1 GCA_900555765.1 uncultured Collinsella sp. | reverse complement strand
GCCCGTGGTCTCGGTGGTCGTGGCCGTCGTTGTCGTCGTTGTGGTGGTTTCCTCTTCGTCCTCGTTCTCGTCCTTGTCGTCGTTCTCCGTCTTCTTGGAGTTGTTGGTGCCGTAGAACTTCCAGACGCTGTTGTTCTTGTAGGTGGGCGCCGTTCCGGTCGCAAACTCCTCGCGCTCGGTACCGGTCAGAACGGTGTTCATAAACCGCTTAAAGACAGGCAGGTTGGTGCTGTCGCCCAGCAGGTCTGTGCCGTATTTTTGAATGGGGATCTCGCCCGCGGAATAGCCGGTCCACAGGGCGCACGCCAGCTGCGGGGTATAGCCGCAGAACCACAGGTTGGTGGTGTTGTCGGTGGTGCCCGTCTTGCCGGCATAGGGCTGGTTGACGCTCAGGGCGCCGGCAGCACCCGTACCGCCGCCCTTCATGACGCCGGACAGAACATCGGTGACCGCGGCGGCCTCGCCCTCGGTAAGTACCTGTGAGGGATTGTCGGTGTGCTGGTACAGCACCGAACCGGTACGAGAGTCAATCTCAGTGATGGCGATCGGCTGGCGATAGTAGCCGCCGTTGGCAAACGTCGCGTAGGCGGCGGCCATCTCGAGCGGCGAGATCGAGCCGGTGCCGAGGGTCATGACGGGAACGTCCTCGATGT
This sequence comes from uncultured Collinsella sp., assembly GCA_900555765.1. Lineage (GTDB taxonomy): Bacteria > Actinomycetota > Coriobacteriia > Coriobacteriales > Coriobacteriaceae > Collinsella. The sequence goes on along the minus strand of USMA01000258.1, from coordinate 1,836 downwards.
TGTCCTTGGCGGGATCGATGCCGAGCTTTTTGACGAGCGAGATGATCTTGCTGTTGCCGACGGCTTCCGCCACCTGGATGTAGCCGGTGTTGGAGGAGTATGCCGTCGCCTGCTTAAGCGTGATGTTGCCATAGCTATGGTTGGCGTAGTTTTGGACCTCGGTCGTGGTGCCCTTGGCCTTGAGCGGCGAGTTGCAGTTGAGGGTGACGTTGGGGTTCATGCCGTTTTGGATGGCAGTTGCCAGCGTAAAGGCCTTAAAGGTGGAGCCGACGGGACGCTTGGCCGTGGCATGGTTTACGTGGTTCTCGTCGGCGTTGTAGTCATAGCCGCCAACCCTGCACTTGATGTAGCCGGTCTTGGGGTCGACGACGACCATGCCCATGTCCAGGCCGTCGAGTGAGAGCGTGTCGAGCTGCTCGCGGACGGCATTCTCTGCCACCTGCTGCATCGTGGGGTCGATGGTGGTCTTGACGGTCAGGCCGCCCTTAAAGAGCACGTCGGTCGAGAACTCCTGCTCCAGCAGCTGCTTAACATAGGCGACAAAGTAGGGCTGCGAGTATACGTCGACGCCGCTGCCCGAAATCTCGGTCACGTAGAGGGTGATGGGCTCGGCCTGTGCGGCATCGTGCTCCTCCTGGGTGATGTGGCCCAGGCGCAGCATGTTGTCGAGGACCTTGTTGCGGCGAGACAGTGCCAGGTCGGGGTTGACCGTGGGGTCGTACTGCGAAGGCGAGTTGGGAAGGCCGATGAGCAGCGCGGCCTCGCTCAGGGTGAGGTCGGCGGCGCTCTTGGACAGGTAGGTCTCGGCTGCGGCCTCGATGCCGTAGGCGCCGTGACCGTAATAGATGGTGTTGAGGTACATCATGAGGATCTCGTCTTTGGAGTACATGTCCTCCATCTTGATGGCGATGTAGGCCTCGCGCACCTTACGCTCGATGGTCGAGTCGAACTGCTCCTCCTGCAGAATGGTGTTGCGCACCAGCTGCTGGGTGATAGTCGAGGCGCCTTCGTGCCCGCCGCCGAGGGTTGCCACCGCAGCACGCGCGATACCCCACAGGTCGATACCGCCGTGCTCGTAGAAGCGCTCGTCCTCGACGTCAACGGTGCCCTGCAGCACGTAGGGGGAGACCTCGTCCTTGGTGATGGACTTGCGGTTTTGCGTGTAGAAGCTCGCGATCTTGTTGCCGTTGCAGTCGACGATCTCGGTGGGCTCGCTCGCCAGATACGCGTTGGCGTCGGTGTAGTCGGGCAGATCGGACAGCCAGCGGTTGACGTTGCCGACCATGCCGATGCCAAATGCCACGCCCGCGATAAGCAAAAAGCCCAAAAACGAGAGCAGGATTATGGGCAGGGCATGCGTCTTTGAACGGCTGCGTCCCTGTCGTTGGCGAGGACCCATATATTGACCTCCAGGTATGTCGTGCCGGACGGCGGATGTGCCGTCGGGGCAGGATGGACATAAGTTATTACACGATAAACCAAACGGGGCGCGCGAGGCCTCGTGTATGCTGGAAGACGGCATTTTTCAGAGTGAATGCATACCTTGGTAAGGAGTTTGTCGATGGCGATTCGGACGATGGGGCCGAGCGGGCAACACAAGACTGGATTGGATGCTGCCGGTGCGGCGCTGCCCGAGCTCGTGCCGATGTTCGGCTGCACACAGGATAATCCGCATCACTGCTACGACGGCTGGGGGCATACCGTTCGCGCGGTCGGGCAGGTTCCGTCTGAGCCCTGTCTGCGGTGGGCGATGCTGCTGCACGACAGCGGAAAACCGGCCTGCAAGACCGTGGATGAGCAAGGAGTCGGTCACTTTCGCGGCCACCCGAAGCACAG
>USMA01000257.1 GCA_900555765.1 uncultured Collinsella sp. | reverse complement strand
TGATGGCTGCGTCCGCCAGGGTGGTGGCGCCGGCAAATCCGGCGCCGGAAAGCCACGTGGAAAGGCCGGCGTAGTCCCAGGCGTCGAGGAGGGCATAGGCAGCCAAAACCACGAGTGCGCCTATAAGTGCGCGAGCAAGGTAATTGGTGATAAAGCGACCGTACAGGCTCTTGACGGTTCGAACCGACCACGCAAAGAGGCGTGCCGTCAGACCGAAGATGATGGCGCTGATAACAACGATGACGACCGTTTTGGGCGTCATGGCGGGAACGCTGGCGATGACATTCGCTTCGTACTCGGTACCCAGGGCGATTGATGTAAAGTAGCCGGTAAACGAGGCGACCAGGCAGTAAATGCCCGCGGTGTAGTCAATCTTGCCGATAAAGCACATCTCCATGCCAAAGAAAGCTCCGGCAAGGGGCGAACCGAATACGGCACCAAAGGCCGACGAGATGCCGGCGAGCATGAGGTCGTGGTGGTCATGCTTTTTGAGGTGGGCGAGGCTCGAGATGTTGCTGGCGATGGTGCCGCCGATCTGCACTGCGGCCCCCTCGCGACCGGCCGATCCGCCCGTTAGGTGTGTGAGCGTGGAGCACACAAACGTGAGGACGGCCATGCGCATATGGATGAGGCGTGTGCCCAGAGCGGAGTCGATGACCAGGTTGTTGCCACGCTTTGCGGCGAGACCGTGGTTCTTGTAGACCCATGCGGTGGCCATGCCCACAACGGGAAGCAGTGCGTAAATCCACGCATGGTGCTCGCGATAGTCGGTCGCGATATTCAGCGAGGCCAAAAACGCCCAAGCGGCAACGCCCATGGCGAGCGAGACGATGACGACGAGTACGAGCAACTTGGCGCTCGCGAGTAGGTTGCGGGCGTTGCGGCGCGTGTCGGCAGCCAAGAGATGCTCGGAGCGGGTAAGTTGATGCCTGCCTGCCGTGATGACGTCGTTCAGGGAGAAAAAGCCGCCGTCGTCGAGCGGCTGGGGATGGTCTTGCGCCTCGTTTGCGCTTTCGGGTTTGTCGTTATGAGTCATACGTTCCTCTTTTAGGTTGCAACGCAAGCATTATAAAACGCGGTAAACGTGACGAGACGGTGGGATGGATTCGATTCTGTTTCGTGGCTTGAGGCCGACAGGTGTATTTGCGGGTACAGGCCAAGTCGCGGTCGTGCGTCTGGGGATTATACTGAGACAAGCATAAAGAATTGGCGCCCCTGTTGTGCGCCGTGGCATTAAGAGGTGCATATGGCAGAGAAACTCATTCCGCTGGAGGACGCGCAGTCGATTGTCCTGTCGCATGTTGCTCCGACCGATCTCGTCGAGATTCCCGTGTGGCAGGCCGCCGGTCTTCCCTTGGCCGAGGACGCGGTGGCCGATATCGACATTTCGCCGTTTGCCAACAGCGCTATGGACGGATATGCCGTGCGCTCGGCGGACTTGGCGCAGGCATCTGGCGAGGCACCGGTGACGCTCGATGTTATCGGACACGAGGCTGCGGGACATGTGTTTGAGGGCGCAATCGGCGCGGGCGAGACGGTCCGCATCATGACAGGTGCGCCGGCGCCCGAAGGTGCCGACGCCGGAGTGAAATTCGAGATCGTCGACGTGCTCGATGGCGACGGCAACGAGGGCGCGCACGTTCGTTTCTCGGCGCCTACCAAGGTAGGGGAGAACGTTCGCTCTGCCGCCGAGGAGGCCCATGCTGGCGATGTCGTGATGCACGCCGGCGAGGTCGTGGCTCCGGCGGGCGCGGGTCTGCTGGCAAGCGCCGGATACGCTCGCGTGAAGGTGCACGCCGCCCCGCGTGTGGGCATCATCTCGCTGGGCACGGAGCTGGTCGCACCGAGTAACGTGCCGGCGCGTGGGCAGATTCGTGATTCCAACTCCTCGGCGTTGATGGCCGAGGCGCTCGATGCGGGAGCCGAGCCCGTGTTTTACGGCATTGCGCCCGACGATGAGCAGGCGATTGCCGAGCTGGTGCATCGCGCCGTGCAGGAGTGTGATTTTGTCATTACGAGCGGTGGCGCCTCGGCGGGCGATTACGACTACGTGACGGCGCTCGTCCGGCGTGAGGGCGAGGTGCTGTTCGATCGCATCTCGATGCGTCCGGGCAAGGCCATCACGTTTGGCTTGCTCGGGGGCAAGCCCTACCTGGGGCTTTCAGGCAATCCGGCCGCGGCGTATGTGGGCTTTGAGATGCTCGCCCGTCCGGCGATTCGCAAGATGCGCGGCTTTGCCGAGGGTGAGCGTCCCGTGCAGCAGGCGACGCTCACGCACAGCGTGAAAAAGCGACAGCATCGCCGCTTCTTCGATCGCGCCGCGGTTTTGCGCGACCCCGAGACCGGTGAGCTGTTGGTGACCGAGGCCAAGACGCAGAATTCGGCGCTGCTCGGCACGATGCAGCGGGCCAACTGCCTACTGCGAAATGAAGCGGGACCGTGCGAGTATGCGGAGGGAGATGTAGTGGACGATGTTAGCGTCGAACTGGC
>USMA01000256.1 GCA_900555765.1 uncultured Collinsella sp. | reverse complement strand
AGTGCCGGCTTGCGCCCCTCCGCGCGGAACGCTGCCTTCTGTTCCTCGCTCAGATTGCGGTCGTAGCCGTCGTAGCCGAACGCCTTCGGGCGCCCTGCCGCTTCGTTGCGCGCCTCGATCTCCTCCGGCGTGGAGTATGACTCGTACGCATAGCCTGCGTCGAGCAGCTTCTGCGCGACGTCCGCGTAGATTTGCCCGCGCTCGCTCTGGCGGTACGGACCGTCCGGGCCGCCCACGCCGACGCCTTCGTCCCAGTCGATGCCGAGCCACTGCAGCGCTTCGATGATCTGGTTGAAGCTCTCCTCGGAGTCGCGCTGCGCATCGGTGTCTTCGATGCGGAACACGAACGTGCCGCCGGTGTGCCGCGCCTCCGCCCAGTTGAACAGCGCGGTGCGCACCATGCCCACGTGCGGGATGCCGGTTGGCGACGGGCAGAACCTCACGCGCACGTTCTCGGGAAGCGCGGGTTTCACATGATTCGACTCATTGTTTTCAGATTCACTCATGCCCACTATTCTGCCCCGCCAACCCGACGTGCGCGGCGCTTTTGTGGCTCTTCTCAAGTTAGTGTGTAAGGGCCGTGCTTCATCATTGCTTGTGTGATAGAGAAATTGAATGAGGAAACACGGCCTGAACCCGAGTTTAGCGTGTTCGACCCCCAACGTTTCCTTGGTTTGGATGAGATGGGTCTTCGTGTGCTCTCGTGGCGGCGTCTTGGCAGGCCGGACGGCCCGGGGTTAAGGCAGATCAGGTGCGAGCCGGACTCGCACGACGCGCGCTGGTGCCCCTCGTGCGGCGCGTATGCCAGGGTGCGTTCGTCGTGGCTGCGCACGCTGGCGCATGTGCCCTACGGCGACGACGCGGTGCATCTGCTGGTGCGCGTGCGCCGCTACGAGTGCGTGCCGTGCTCACGCTCGTGGAGCGATGATCCTGAGGCGGTGGGCGCCGGCAGGGGCGTGTTGAGCGTGCCGGCGGTGATGTGGGCGCTGCGGCGCGTGTGCCTGGACTCGATGACGGTCTCGGCGTGCGCCAGGCTGCTTCATGTGGCATGGGCGGTGGTCGACCGGGCGGTGCGCGAGCGGGGCATGCTGTTGCTCGAGCAGGCCGACCGGTTCTCCTCGGTGCGCGCGATCGGCGTGGACGAGCACGTGTGGCGCCACGGCGCGTTCGGCGACCGGTACGTGACCGTGATCGTCGACCTGACCCCGCGTTGCGACGGCAGGCCGGCAAGACTGCTGGACATGGTGCCGGGCCGTTCCGCCCAGGTGCTTCGCGAATGGATGCAGGCGCGCGGCGGCGAGTTCACAAGACGCGTCGGGGTGGTCGCCATGGACGCGTTCGCCGGCTGGAAGCAGGCCGTCGAATCCGTCGTGCCCCACGCGGTCGAGGTCATCGACCCGTTCCACGTCGTGCAACTGGCCGCCGCCCGCGTCACCAAGGTGCGCTGCCGCCTGCAACGCGACGCCACCGGCAGGCGCGGTGTCAAGGGCGACAGGCTCTACGACTGCAGGCGCGCCCTGCTGACCAGCGACGAATACCTCGGCGCACGCGGCCGTGCCAGACTCATGGCCCTGTTCGCCATCCAGGCCAACCGCGACCTCATGCTCGCCCACGACGCCTACCAAAGGGTCATACACGCCTACCGGTGCGACGACAGGCGACGCGGCGAACGCATGATGCGCGAGCTGATCGACGACCTGACCGGACCGGGGCGCTACAAAGGCTGCCGGGAACTCGCCTCCCTCGGCCGCGTGCTCAAAAGACGCATGCGCGACATCCTCGCCCTCTTCCGCCACCCCCGCTCAAGCAACGGACCCACCGAAGCCATCAACGGCAGGCTCGAGACCCTGCGCGGCAACGCCATGGGCTTCGCCAACACCACCAGCTACATCCAACGATGCCTCATCCACAGCAGCCAACTCAAAGACATCCTTACACACTAACCTGAGAAGAGCCGCTTTTATCGAGGATGCCGATTAGCTGCCGCTATCTGCTGCAGGCCATCTGCTACGGGCCAAACTAACCCTTACGGGCTAAGATTCCCCTTACAGGCTAGGATTTCCTGTTACGGGCCATCCCCCAAATCCGCTACGTCCCCAAATCTGTTACGGGCTACCCTAATCTGTTACGGGCTACCCTAATCTGTTACGGGATGTTTTCTTTCTTTAGAAATGAATTTCAAATTACACAAAATCCAACAAACTAAGGTCTTCTGTCTCATCAAATGAACACAAATCATATGATTGCAAACATTTTCGCACAACTCTACTCGGGCCGTGGCATCCCGTAAGAAATAATGACATCCCGTAAGGCACATCTTGACCCGTAAGGGGAATTGTAGCCCGTAAGCTACGCGGCGCTCTCGGTGAGCACCGGGGTCTCGGTGCTCGTCTTGATCTGCTTGAAGCCGAGCAGCGCAATCGCCAGCGACACGAACGCAAGCGCCGTCACCACTGCAAAACCGCCGTGGGAACCGGCGCGGTCGATGAATACGCCGGCGACCGC
>USMA01000255.1 GCA_900555765.1 uncultured Collinsella sp. | reverse complement strand
TCACGGCGTTGGCAACCCTCTCCTTCATATCGACCTCGCTGATCTCGTTTGCCCTCGCTGCCGCCTCCCTGCTCTTTGCGGCTACCCGACGCAGTGCCTCAGGCAATTCGCGGACTGCAGGTGCCATCGTCACCTTATCGACCGCCACGCTCGGTTTCTATGTGATACAGTCGCTCACCAGTAGCCTGTGGCGTCCCGTCTTCAATACGTTGCTCGCAAACATACTGGTCAGCCAAAACAGCCCGGCAGTTATATGTATCGTCACGGGTACCGTCATTAGCGTCGTCTTTGCCTTAGCGCTCCTCATCATCGATGCAGCTAGAAGTCTTATAGCTCGCAAGCTCAAGCGGCAATAGACACGCTGCCGTAAGACGCTAAAGCCGCTACAGCCGTGGCAGGTTCCTGCGTTTTATTCAAAGCTTGCCGCCAAGGTGCGCCGAGCCTTTACAATAGGACAGTCCCAAGGACGTATTCGATAGCTTCCGCGCTGCACTCGCCCGCCGCGCGTGAAAGGATATATTGCCCATGCCTTCAACCCTTCCCGCTCCCATCGATAAGCTCGCCATTGTCGTCGTTACGTTCAAGCGCCAGGAACTCCTGGCCAACTTGTTTGACTCCATGACCGAGCTTACGGCAGCGCCCTGGCGCATCGTGATCGTCGATAACGAGAATTCGCGTGAGACCGAGGCCATGTGCACCGCATTCAACGAGCGCCTGGCCAACCTGTGGGGCACCGACATCGAACAGCCCGACGCGAAGGGCGGCACCGACCGCGTCATCTACGCCCCGCAGCTCGAAAACGGCGGCGGTGCAGGTGGCTTCTCCGCCGGCACCAAATGCGCCTACGACCTGGGCGCCCAGTGGTTCTGGGTGATGGACGACGACGTGCTCGTCATCCCCCAAGGCATCGCGCGTCTTGCCAAGTGGACCGACCGCTACGATGTCATCCAGGGTTCGCGCCTGGACTTTGACGGCGGCGCCTTCTTTTGGCAGTACCAGCTCATCCTTTCGCTTGGTATCCCCAACCCCATCGCTAAGTGGGACCTGGGCCCCAAGGGCTACCGCGCCATGAACCAGTTGTGCTTTGAAGGCGGCCTGTTCTCGCGCCGCGTGGTCGACAAGATCGGCCTGCCCGATGCGCGCTTCTTTATCTACGGTGACGATGCCTGCTACGGCTACGTAGCTAGCCAGCACTTCCCCGCCGCCGTTGTTGCCGACGTGGTGCTCAAGCGCGCCCGCGCCGTCTCTAACTGGGATATCGCCGGCAAGCGCCAGCTCAACTCTACGAGCGACACCAACCGTTACTACATTATGCGCAACCGAGGCTTCCTCGCCCGTTATATGCAGATCTACGGTGACTACCACCCCATGCTGTTCCGCCTGGGCAATGCCGCGACCTTCTGCAAGGAATTCATTCGCCTGGCCGCGGTCGACAAGTGCTTTAAGACCGGCATTCCGGCGCTGCGCCGTGGCATGAAGGACGCCCGAAAGATCATCAAGGACCCCAACTGGAAGCCCATGCCGCCCCTGAAGGACGCGGAGTAGTAAAGGGCTTTCGCCATCCCCTATAACCGCTGGCACACCACAGACACGCGCTGCCCGTCAACGCCAAAGCCCCAGCGCATGCGTCCAATGGCGGGGCGTGGCACACGGATTTCGTCGATGCCGTCGCGCGCTTTGTCGAGCAGCGCCTGCACGGCCAGCAATTCCAGGCCCAGCGCATCCACCCCGGGGTCATACATCATGTTAATCGTTATCAGCGGACGTTCATCGAGCATACCGATCGTATCGGCTATGTCGAACACGGCGCCCGTAGGAAAAACCTGGATGTCCCAGTGATCCGTGCCGCACTTTCGCCTCGAGGCAGGATTGGCATAGCCCGGCAATCCAAAGCAGAGCCCCTGCAAGAGCAGGTGATATGACAGCGACGCATCTGGGTCGGTCGCACCGATTCCCGCATCTCCCAGGATGCGGTCTAGCGCCTGTCTCACCGCACCATCGTCCCCACGGCACAACCCGTCTCGAAACGCATCGACGTCTCGAACGTCCTCGGCAGCACACTCAAACCACTCAATAATCACCAGACGCAAGGCCTGGCGAAGCTCATTATTGGGCAACCGCAGAGCACGGAGACGCCCACCATGCTCCGGCTCCGTCGTCAGGAAACCGGACAGATACAGCGCCGTCCACATGCCATCGTCAGGCGAGACATCTGGCTCTGCAGCGCCCAAACAAAGCGGGACCTCAGCGCACCCATGGGCCTCGAGCAAATCAAATAAGACCGAAAAGCGGTCGAGATTCCACCCGGCAACTACCCTACTCAGGCAATCCGCATACCCATACAGATCGGCGCGCACAGGCGCCGTACAGCCTCGGTCCAGAAAACCGATCACACGCGCTGGACTCGAGCAATAGGCCCTGCCAAACCGATATCCCTCGAGCCATTCACGCGCATCATCAAGGTATACCTCGCGCCCAGCATGATTCAACAGAGCCTGGACCTAGGCATCCG
>USMA01000254.1 GCA_900555765.1 uncultured Collinsella sp. | reverse complement strand
TAAACGCCCTTGGGCAGATTGAACTGCTCCTGTGCCACCTCAGGCTTAAAATGGCATACCCAGCACGTTCCCAGGCCCTGCTCGGTGGCCTCCATCATCATCTGATCACACACGATCGAGGTATCGATTTCACTAGAATTCATCTGGTCATACGGGCGCACCCAAGCATCATCAGTAACGCTGCAAATAAGGAAGATAAGCGGAGCCCCAAAGATAGACCCATCACGAGCAAACCGAGGCTGACAAGCAGCAGCCTTCTCCAGAAGCTCAGGCGTATCCAACACCATCACACGGGTTGGATGATTATTACAAGCAGAAGGAGCAATCCGCCCAGCCTCAACAATGGCATCCACCACAGCCTGCTCAACAGGACGGTCCTCAAACGAACGACAAGAATACCGACCCCGAGCCAGATCCAAATAAGACATACAAGCCCTCCAACAATTAAAAATCAAACAAACCCAAAGTAACCCAAACAGTACCCAAAGCAGCAATCAGCCAATCGCTCATCGAATACCAAAGTAAAGCCCCGAGCAATCAAGGGCCATCACAGCAAGGGCCCCACCACGCTCAACCCCTCAGCCAAAGTTCCCAATGGTGGTACGTACGGCGAAGGGCCGGCACCTGTTTACTTTCGAACGACTCTGCCATGCAGCCGGAGTGAGAAAGCAAACAGGTGCCGGCCCTTCGCCGCCGGGACACGTACCCCCAATTAACTGTTCTTCATGACAATCGAATCCACGACATCGGCCACATTCTCACAGCAGTCAGCGCAGTACTCCAGGAAGGCGTACACGTCACGCCAGGCGATGACCTCGAGCGGGTCCTTGCCGTTAACGTGCAGGTTGCGCATGGCGTTGATATAGAGCTCGTCGGCTTCGGACTCGATGGTGTTGATCTGGACGACGAGTTCGCGCAGGGTCTTGGACTTGCGGTAGTTGGGCAGCTCGACCATCAGGTCCTTCATGGCGCGGCAGGCATCGGTCACCTTGTGGGCGATGACGATGGCATCGGGGTGGATGCTCTGGATGTTGGTGAAGTAGACGCGCTGCACGACGCCTTCGATGCGGTCGAGCACGGTGTCGAGCGAGCAGCTCATCAGGTCTAGATCCTCGCGCTCAAGCGGGGTGATAAAGGCGGTGAGCAGGGCGTCTTCGAGCTCGTGGTGCTTCTTGTCTGCCGCATGCTCAATCGCATGCATCTTATCGAGCATGTCGTGGATCTGCGCGGGGTCAAAGTTCTCAAAAATCTTGGTGAGCAGCTCGGCTGCCTGAACGGCGAGGTCGGCGCAAGCGACGTAGTTATCGAAGTAGAACGAATCGGGTTTCTTTGCCATGAGTGGTCCTTTCGAGGCGAAGACGGGTGGGCGAAGTGTTGCGGTCCGGATGGCCGTTCGGTTTGACTAGAGGAACATCATGAACAGCTTGGCCATGACAAAGCTGATGAGTCCGCAGGCGGGGAAGGTGAAGAACCAGGTGAACATCATGTCCTTGACGACGCCGAAGTTGATGGCCGAGAGGCGCTTGACGGCACCGACGCCCATGATGGCGCAGGTCTTGATGTGGGTGGAGGACACGGGGATGCCGGTAAGGGTGGCAAGCAGCAGGTTTGCGGCGCCCGCCAGGTCGGCGGAGAAGCCCTGGTACTTTTCGAGCTTGCCCATGCTCTGGCCGACGGACTTGATGATGCGCTCGCCGCCCACGCTGGTGCCGATACCCATAGTGGCCGAGCACAGCAGCATAATCCAGATGGGGATGCCTGCATCGCCGACGCTCGTCTGGCCGCTGGCAAAGGCCACGCCTAAAAAGAGCACGCCGATGAACTTCTGTCCATCCTGCGCGCCGTGCATAAAGCTCATGGCCGCAGCGCTCGCAATCTGAGCGTATTTAAAGAAGACATTGGCACGTCGCCTGTTGGCGGCGGCGAAAAGAATCGAGACGAGCTTGCACAGGACCCAGCCCATGACAAAGCCCAGGCCGATGGAGAGCGCCAGGCCGTAGATGACCTTCATCCACTCGTGGACGTTGACGCTGCTCGCACCGCCGAGGGCGATGGCGGCACCGGTCAGGCCGGCGATAAGGCTGTGGCTTTGCGAGGTGGGGATGCCAAAACGCGACGCTGTGGCGCCGTAGACGACGATGGAGAACAGCGCCGCGCAGAGGCAAGCGAGCGCCATGGTGCTGTTTCCGCCAAAGTCGACGATATGTGAGATGGTGTTGGCGACGCTCGCATTAAAGTGCGTCATGATGAGCACGCCGAGGAAGTTGAATGCGGCGCTCATGAGAATGGCGGCGCGGGCGGGCATGCAACGCGTAGTGACGCAGGTTGCGATGGCGTTGGGCGCGTCGGTCCATCCATTGACGAAGATGGCGCCCAACGCGAGGATCACGGTGACGGCAAGGACTGGGTTCGACACAATTTGGCCGAGGAAGGTTGAGAACGTTACGTCCATATATGGGCTTTCTCGAAGTTTGCAGACACGTTACAAAAACATGATAAATCGTATCACCTCCTTCGGGTCTCT
>USMA01000253.1 GCA_900555765.1 uncultured Collinsella sp. | reverse complement strand
CCTCCCCGGTTCCGCCGACCGCCACCCTCCTACCTCCTCGCGCCTGGGTGCTGGTCCGTTTGAGGGTGGGTTACTGGGGGGGCAACTGGCTTTCCAGTTTCCCCACGACGCCTTGGCCGGCAACGGGGGAGTCCAGGGCTATGCACAGGTCGAGCGTTGCCTGCGGACGGGCGACGACATCGATGGCGGCGATGGCCGCGGCAGTGTCGACGCCACTCACGCGCACGGTAACCGTGGCGTGCTTGTATGCGGGCACATCGATGACGACGCGCTTGGTAGCGTGCTCGGCCAAGTAGGCGTAGGCAGCCTCACCCATGCCGGTCTCGAAGGCTTCAGCAGGGGAGAGCTCCTCCTCGAGCTTGATGGCACCGGCCTGGTAGATGGAGGTGGCGGGCACGTCGAGCTCGGTCTCGGGCGTGATGCGGGCGCGGGCGGCTGCAGCACCGGGGGCGGAGGCGCGGCGCTCGGGGAAGCGCTCGGCCAGGGCGTCCATGGCGGCTTCGAACGCGGCTGCCACGCCAGTAAACTGCTCGTCCAAGCCCTCGACCTCAACGGCCTCGGTGGGAGCGGCGGCAAGCTCGTCAGAGAACTCGAGCTTGGTCTGGTTCATCTTGAGCCAGCCCCAAGTTGCAGCCGGCATCGCATTGACCTGCTCAAGGGTGGTAGCAGCGGTGTTGGTTTCCTGTTTCATTATCCGATCGCTCCTTCCATCTCGAGCTTGATCAGGTTGTTCATCTCGACGGCGTACTCCAGCGGCAGCTCCTTGGAGACCGGGTTGGCAAAGCCGTTGACGATCATGGTACGGGCCTCTTCCTCCGAGATACCGCGGCTCATCAGGTAGAACACCTTGTCGTCGCCGATACGTCCGATGGTGGCCTCGTGGCCGATGTCGACGTTCTTGGCGCGGATGTCCATGGCCGGAATAGTGTCGGAGCGACTCTGGTCGTCGAGCATCAGCGACTGGCAGCTCACGGTTGCCTTGGAGCCCTCGGCCTTGGGCGTGGCCACGATGGAGCTGCGGAACGTCTGGATGCCGCCGCTCTTGGAGATACCCTTGGTCTCGACCGTTGCCGAGGTCTCAGGCGCGTTGAGCACGACCTTGCAGCCGGTATCGAGGTTCTGACCGGCGCCGGCAAAGGTGATGCCGGTAAAGCTCGACCGGGCGCGGCGGCCGTTGCGCACGCTCATGGCGTAGAGGTAGCCCACGTGGCTGCCGAAGGAGCCGCTGATCCACTCGATGTCGCCGTCCTCGTCCACGCGCGCACGCTTGGTGTTGAGGTTGTACATGTTCTTGGACCAGTTCTCGATGGTCGAGTAGCGCAGGTGCGCACGCTTGCCCACAAAGAGCTCGACGGCGCCGGCGTGGAGGTTTGCCACGTTGTACTTGGGCGCGGAGCAACCCTCGATAAAGTGCAGGTCGGCATCGTCCTCGACGATGATGAGCGTGTGCTCAAACTGACCGGCGCCCTTGGCGTTGAGACGGAAGTAGCTCTGCAGCGGAAAATCGAGCTTGGTGCCCTTGGGCACGTAGACAAACGAGCCGCCCGACCACACGGCGCCGTGCAGGGCCGCAAACTTGTGGTCGGTGGGCGGGATGAGCGTCATAAACTTCTCGTGGATGAGCGGCTCCCACTGCGGGTCGTGTAGGGCCTCCTCAATGCCGGAGTAGACGATGCCCATCTTGGACGCCGTGTCCTGCATGTTGTGGTAGACCAGCTCGGAGTCGTACTGCGCGCCGACGCCCGCCAGGTAGCTACGCTCAGCGTCGGGGATGCCCAAGCGCTCAAAGGTATTCTTGATGTCGTCGGGCACCGACTCCCAGTCGTGCTTTTGATCGGTGTTGGGTTTGACGTAGGTGACGATGTTGTCCATGTCCAGGCCCTCGATGGAGGGACCCCACATCGGGTCGGGAAAACGATTAAAAATCTCGAGGGACTTGAGGCGCAGGTCGAGCATCCACTGCGGCTCGTCCTTTTTGGCGCTGATCTCGCGCACGATGTCGGGCGTGATGCCGGCGTCGAGGCGCTCGAATCCCTCCTCGCCATAGGTGAAGTCGTAGAGGCTGCGGTCGATGTCCGCGACTTCGGTGCGGTTCTTGGTCATTGCGTCGCCCCTTTACGCCTGCTGCTCGGCAGCGGCGGCATCGGCCTGGGCGCGCTGCTCGGCGGCCTCGCGCTCGAAGGTCTCAAAGCCGTTCTTATCGATCCAGGGGATGAGCGAGGCGTCGTCCTCGCGCACGATGTGGCCCTTGACCATAACGTGGACGCGGTCGACATCCAGGTGCTCCAAGATGCGCGTGTTGTGCGTGATGATGAGCATGGAGCCGTCGCAGCTCTTGCGGTAGGCGTCCATGCCGTGGCTGACGGTGGACAGGGCGTCGACGTCCAGGCCCGAGTCGGTTTCGTCCAGGATGGCGAGCTTGGGCTGCAGCAGCAGAAGCTGGAGCATCTCGACCTTCTTTTTCTCTCCGCCCGAGAAGCCCACGCCCAGCTCGCGATTGAGGTAGGCGGTGTCCATGTTGAGCTCGGCCGCGAGCTCCTTGACGCG
>USMA01000252.1 GCA_900555765.1 uncultured Collinsella sp. | reverse complement strand
ATCGAGGGCGTCAGCCGCACCCTGCTGGCTCAGCTCACCCGCCACCGCATCGCGTCCTTCAGCGTTCAGAGTCAGCGCTATGTCCGCTTGGACGATTTCAGCTACGTCATCCCGCCGGAGATCGAGGCCATCCCCGAAGCGAAGGAGGCCTTCATCGCCAGCATGAACGAGGATGCTAAGCGCTACCTTGACCTTGTGCAGAAGCTGGAGGACGGCCACACCGCCCGCCTGATGGCCGAGTACCTGGGCCTACCGTTCCTGGACGCCGCGACGGTTGTGGCGTTCCATCACGACGGTACGCTCAGCATGAATCGCACCTCCGAGCTGGTGCAGGAGTACGGTCAGCAGGGCGGCTTTGTTATGCCCGGTTTCTACGGCGCGACGCGTGAGGGCCAGATCAAGCTGCTCGATCGTGGCGGCGGCGATATCTCGGGCTCGATTCTGGCCAAGTGCCTGGGCGCCGACCTGTACGAGAACTGGACCGACGTCTCGGGTTTCTATTCTGCCGATCCGCGTATTGTTCCCGAGGCCCAGCCCATTGCGCGCGTTACCTACGAGGAGCTGCGCGAGCTTTCGTACATGGGCGCAAGTGTCCTGCACGAGGAGGCCGTGTTCCCCGTGCGCGAGGCAGGCATTCCGCTGGTCATCAAGAACACCAATGCGCCGCAGGACCCCGGTACCATCATTAGCGAGACGGCTGATGAGGGCGAGGCGGAGCCCATCATTACCGGCGTGACCGGCAAGCGCGGCTTTGTCGCCATCAACGTGGCCCGCGACCGCACCAAGCCCCGCGTTGGCTTTATGCGCCGTGCGCTTTCGGTGTTCGAGCGCTATGACGTTTCCGTCGAGCACATGCCCACCGGTGTCGATCGCTTTGGCGCCGTGGTGCAGGAGCAGGATGTGCACGACTCGCTTTACTCGCTTGTGGGCGACATTCAACAGGAGGTCGAGCCGCTCGAGATCGAGGTTGTCGAGGGCTTGGCGCTCATCGCTACCGTCGGTCGTAACCTGCGCGGCCGCGCGGGTATCTCGGGGCATCTGTTTGGCATGCTTGGCCAGGCCGGCGTGAGTGTGCGTATGATTTCGCAGAGCTGCGACGAGATCAACATCATTATCGGTGTCGAGGAGAAGGACTTCGACCTGGCGATTCGGACCATTTACCGTGCCTTCTCCGATGAGAACGGCATTGTGAAGGTTTCCGACCTGGAGGCTCCCGCGCCGGTCGATCCCGCTCTGGCTGCGCTCCACAAGTAGCTGCTATCTCGCTAGATTTTTGGGACTTGCCTCAAAATCTACGGCGGGGCGTTTCGTTTCGGTTTCGTTTCGACGGGGCGGGTTTCATGCCCGCCCCGTTCTTGTATACACTGACAACAATAATCGGCCTGCTTGGCGTGCGGGCAAAAGCCATAACCTTTAAAGGGGGAAGCATGAAACAGTACACGGTTGCTATTTTGGGCGCGACGGGAGCCGTGGGCACCCAGATGCTCGAGTGCCTTAACGAGCAGGAGTTCCCAGTTGGTAAGGTCAAGCTGCTGGCAAGTGCACGCTCCGCGGGCAAGACCGTTGAGTTCCGCGGCGAGCAGATCGTGATTGAGGAAGCTTGCCCCGAGGCCTTTGAGGGCTGCGACATCGTGCTCGGCGCTGCCGGCGACGATATCGCCAAGGAGCTGCTGCCCGAGGCCGTCAAGCGCGGTGCCGTCGTGGTCGACAACAGCCATGCCTTCCGCATGGATCCCGAGGTGCCGCTGGTCGTGCCCGAGATCAATGCCGACGATATCAAGTGGCATCGCGGCCTTATCGCCAACCCCAACTGTGCGACCATTATCGGCCTGGTTCCCACCTGGCCGCTGCACCAGCTTGCCGGCGTAAAGCGCATGATCGTCTCGACGTACCAGGCGGCTTCGGGCGCTGGCGCTCCCGGTATGGCCGAACTCGAGGCTCAGCTGGCCGCCCTGGGCCGTGGCGAGGAGATTCCCGAGCCGCGCGCGTTTGCCGCCCAGCTGGCGAGCAACCTGATTCCGCAGATTGGCGGCGTCAAGGAGGAGGGCTTTACCTCCGAGGAGATGAAACTGCGGAACGAGGGCCGTAAGATCATGCATCTGCCCGAGCTGCGCGTGAACTGCACCTGCGTGCGCGTCCCTGTGCTGCGTTCGCACTCCGAGAGCATTACGCTCGAGTTTGAGCGCGACATCACGGTCGAGGAGGCCCGTGCTGCGCTGGCTTCCGCTCCCGGCGTCAAGCTGGTTGACGATATGGCTGCCGAGGATGCACACGACCGCTTCCCCATGCCGATGGACACCTCCGACCAGGACCTGATTTGGGGCGGTCGCGTGCGCCGCGACATCTCGAACCCCGAGGCCGCGCGCGGTATCACCTTCTGGTGCTGCGGTGACCAAATCCGTAAGGGCGCGGCAACCAACGCCGTCCAGATCGCCAAGCTGCTCTGCGAGTAGCGGTTGACCTGTCCGGCGGGGGCCGGGCTTAGTTTTCAGAACGCCCTCTACCATGTGTGGCGCCTTGTCCGGCTCTTTCGGAGCCGCGGGCAAGGCGCCACACTGGTCTGCGGAG
>USMA01000251.1 GCA_900555765.1 uncultured Collinsella sp. | reverse complement strand
ATCTAACGCGCGACCTGCAGGAGGTCTATGCCACGCCGGTGTCAAAGCCAAAGCCGGTAGGCGTGCGCGAGGAGTTGAGGCCCCAGGAGCACGGCCACGCCCATGCCTTTGCCGTGGCGTCCGATCCCGATGTGATGTACCGTGCCTTTCCACTGCTGGGCGGATCGGCCCTGCTTGCCCAAGACGTGTCGGAGCTCAACGAGCTTAACCGTGAGCTGGCACATCGTCGCATGGAGCTGCAGCGTCAAAACGAGCTGCTCGCCGCCGACTACGACCTTAAGACGCATTTGGCAGATCAAGAGGCCGAGACCTTGCTGGTCAAAGACGTGGACCAGGCGATTGCCCGCGCGCTCGAAGGGATGTACGACCTGCTGAGCTCGCTGCCGCCGTTGACCGACGAGGCGTCTTCGCACGAGCGTTACCGCATGCTGCAGCGCGCAAAGATGCTCGTCGCCTATTGCAAGCGCAAGGGGTCGCTCACGTTGGCACAGCATGGGGAGAGCGGTTTTGATCGCGACCGCATTCAGCTCATTGCCAACGAGCTCGCAAGCGACCTGCGCACCATCGATATCGATTGCGCCTCGATTATCGCCATACGGCGCCCGATGCACGCCAGTACGGTAAGCGCCCTGTACGACTGCGTGTATGACTTTGCGTTTTTTGCCTACACCACCGACCATCCGGCGCTTATGTATCACTTGGGCGACCATGACCGATGCAGTGTCGAGCTGCGCGCCACGCTTTTTTCCAACGATGATGCAGATCTTTCGCAGACGCCCGCTGCGCAAGAGCTCGAAAGCGCTCTGCAAGGGCGCAACGTGGCATACCGCCTTGAGGGCGAGCCCGGCCAGCTGCGCATGATCGTCTTGATGCCGAGGGCGGGTGAGTGACGATGCAGATTTCGCTCATCCTTCCCCAAATCGTTGCGCTCGATGTTGTCTTTGCCCTGGCTGCGTGTCTGCAGACGATCCACGTCCCGCTCATTTCATCGCGCCGCTCGTCCTATAACCGTAAGGTGATTTGTGCCTACGAGGCGAGCCTTGTGCTTCACCTAGTTATTTCGGCGCTCATCTTGTTCGCGTCGTCTGGCTCATATCTGGTGGCGCCGCTTGACGTTTGTGCCAGGGCAATGGGCGGAGCGCTGTGGCTCAATGCCGCAATCTTTGCCTACGGCGCGGTGCTTATGGCGCACTATCGTCGCCCCGTCATGCTGGCCGAGCTGCTGCTCGTTGCAGCCGCGACGCCGCCGGTGGTGTGCCTCATGGGCTCGGCGTGGACCGTGGTCCTTATTGCAGAGGGTGCGTTTTTCCTATTTCGCTCCATCGCGGCGCTTTTGATGGATGTCCGCAACCGTCAGGAAGACATTACCGCGTTCTCGACCATCGAAACCATCAACGTGATCCCTGTGGGCATCTTGTATCTGGACCCAAAGGGTCGCCCGCTGCTCATGAACCGCTGCATGCGCAAAAACCTGGTGGAGCTTCGCATGCCCACCGACCTGCGCGACATGAGCGGCACGTGGAGTGACCTTCGCAAGCTCAGCATGCAGACGCCCGAAAGCAGCGCAAATCGCGCCCATATTGACCTTGACCGCTTTGGCCACGACCGTGCCGTGGTCGAGATCTCTCCTTCTGAGATTCGTCTGTTCGTGCGTGACTCCGTTACGGTCTCGGGCCGTCCGTTCGAGCGCGTCGTCGGCTTGGACGTGACGGAATACGCACACGCCTACGACCGCTTGGCGCAAGCCAACCACCTGCTTGAGCTTGCGGGCAAAGAACTCCAGGCCCAGATTGAAGAAGTCAAAAAGGTTGCCGACAATGCGGCCTACCTGCGCATGCGTGCCCGCGTGCACGACGTGATCGGGCAGCGCCTGTCCATCTTCCATCGCTATTTGGAGGAGGGGCGCCTGGACGACGAGTCGCTCGAGCAGATCGACCCGTTGCTGCGCTCGATCGCCGCTGATCTGCGCAGTGGCGGTGCCAGTGAGCCTGTGGAGCAGCTGGGTGATATCGTCCACGCCTTTGGCTTGGTGAGTGTGCAGATCGATATCGAGGGATCGCTTCCCGAGGACGCACGCGTCGCCGCAGCGTTTTTGCAGATTGTCCGCGAGGCCTCGACCAACGCCACTAAGCATGCGCAGGCGCATCAGATCCATGTGCGCCTGTGGCAGGAGGGGACGGATGCTGACGGCATCGCGCACATGACGATTTCTAACGACGGGTCCCCGGCACCCGTATCGTATCGCGAGGGAACGGGTATTCCAGGTATGAGGCATGTCGCGCAAGATCTGGGCGGCTGCCTGGAAATCCATGCCGCCCCGCCCTTTACGCTTGCGGTGTCCATCCCGCTCAACGCCAGCGCCACAGCTCAAAGGAGAAACTCATGATTCGCGTCCTTATCGTCGAAGCCCAAGCTATCTTGCGCGAGCGCCTGGCGCGCTCCGTTGGCGACCAGCCCGATATGACCGTTGTCGCCGCGATTGCCGATGCCTCCGAGGCCGTGGGGGTCGCGCTCAAGGAGCGCCCGGACATGATACTGATGGACGTGTGCACCGAACACGATTCAAACGGCATCGTGGCGGCGGC
>USMA01000250.1 GCA_900555765.1 uncultured Collinsella sp. | reverse complement strand
AGGGGACAGCAACAAGCCATTCGTGGTGGTTGCCGCAAGCGGAAATGCTTTAGGCGCAAGCGCGGGTACCAGCTTTGCATCTCCTTTACTCGTCCACAAGCTTGGCAGAATGATGTCGCGAAGCGAGGATGTCTCACAGCATCTCGCCCGGGCTCTGGTCCTCCACAATTCGAAGCACAGTGATAGCTTTGTTCGAGAAGAGTACGGTTTCGGCATTGCTCCAGATGATCCATCGAGTTGTCTGAGCTGTGACGACAACCGCGTCACCACGCTATATCAAGGCATGCTCAGACCTAAGCAGCTTGTCTCGCTGCCGATATTTGCCCCCGGCATCGAGTCGGCGAAGGGGCTTATCACAATCAGCTGGACCATCGTTGCAGTCTGCGAAACGAATCCCAATGATTCGGATGCATACACCTCAAGCTGCATAGTAGATACCCTCATTCCTCATGCCAACAAATACACGTACTCGCTCAAAGGTACAAGCTATAGGCATACGGTGAATCTCGCCACCGAGGAGGGGCGTATCAAGGCAGCTGAACTTGAACTGCAGGGCTACACCTCATCAACCTTGCCGGTGAGCAAGCCTGCAAAGAAGTACTGGGAAGAGTCAGAGTTACGAGCCAACGATATGAAGTGGGACAGTGTCATTAGCAGGACACAGCGCATGAAATCAAGCTCATTGTATGACCCGAAGCTGACGCTCCAATCCTTATTCCGTAATAATAACGATCCCGATGCGCTCACTCGTTACTATGCGGTCGTGACGGTCGATGCTCCAGGCTACAATGGCAGTCTTTACAACAGTACGCTCCAGGAGTATCGCAACTTGCAGCCAATCAAACTCAGGATTGAGCCGCGTCTTGAGGCACGGAGTTAATAGAATGGACGGCCATCGTGCATAATTGCCTGATGGCCGTCCTGCTACATACAAAGCAATGGGATAATATTAGGCAGACAGAACGATGCCTCTCTCGTCGAGCAATCTGTCTACCGCGTTGAACAACTCTTGAAAGTTTCCAAGGGTCACATTAACGAACTGATACCTTAGGTCTTCGGAATGTGAACTCTCACCGAAGAGCTCAGTAATCCCTGAGTTGAATTTCGACTTGCCATGGCGGCCTTCTCCTTTGAAGAAGGTCGCCATGGCCCCATTCCGGTCTTGTGATTATTCGCTGATTATTGCATCAGTTTTGCTACGCCGTTCCATGCCGCACTGCAACGCCGCTCCATGGTAGGCTGATACACGTTGACACGAAGAGCCTGTACGCGCCTAGCATGAGGCGTTTTCTTTTCCAAAACAATCCAGATGGCACGAAGCGTGCGGTAGTGTCGCGATCGTTGGTGTAGGTCTCGGTTCTCAAGGGTAGCCGGAGTCGACCCGAGGAACCGAGAATCGCCTAGAATGCCGTCATCCTAGCGTATGTCACGCCGCCTTCCCGCCGGGAATCGGGCTGTCGGCCACGACGAGCGCGATGAACCTGGCCACGTGCTCGGCGACGGCGCCCTCGACGGCCCTGCCGATGGAGTCGTCGTTGAACCAGCGGCGGCCGACCCACTCCTTGTCCATCTCGGCGAACACGGCGCCCATCATCCTGATGGGCTACTTCCTGCTCGGGAACACCTGTATGACGCGGCTGCGGCGCTTGAGTTCGCGGTCGGTGCGCTCCTGCACATTCTTGGTGCGCAGGCTGACGTGGTGCTCGCAGGGGAAGTCCAGGTAGCCCAGGGCGTCGGCCTCGGCCTTCTCGAGCACCTCGGCGGCCTTGGGGCAGACCCCCCGCTCTGATCGGTGACGAGCTGGGAGCTCGAGTCCGGGCTCGCCGACTGCAGAACCAGGCTCGCCGCAGCGGCACGCGTGGACGGCGTGTACAGGGAGCGCGCCCGCGCCATCAGCGGGGGGGGTGCTGCGACCGCGAGATACGCGGTAGCGACCTTGGCCGCATGTGGGCGCTTCTGCAGGTTCGAGCGGAAGGATGTGAAGTGATGGGCGAAGACGTGAAATGGGCGTTGGGCAGTGCGGTCACGGCGCTCGTGCTCGTGGCGTTTCTGCCGCTCGTGCCGGTCGTCCTGGTGCCGGGGCCGTGGAAGACTAGGGGGCGCGTCCGAGACCGCACCCCCCCCGTTGGAGGGGCCGTCCGGGCCGTCCGTTTTTTGTCCGGGCGAGCTGAGATGCTTTTATCGCGATACGCGCAGATGGGAAGCACATCACTGGTATGATGGGCAAAAGGAGGAGATTATGAACACGACCGCAAGCTACACCGCCATGGGAATCGCCAAATACGTAGTTGACAAATGCTATAAAGACAACAAGCCGGTCAGCAACCTACAGCTACAGAAGATACTGTACTTCTTGCAACTAACTTTCATCAAGGGGTACGACTCGCCCCTGTTCGACGACACGTTCGAGGCATGGCAGTACGGCCCGGTCATCCGCGACGTATACGTCAAGTTCTCCGAGTTCGGCGGTTCGCCCATAAAGATGATTTTCCCTGACGCAGTCCGCTTCGAGAACGACGAGCAGGAAGATTTCATCAAAACCAACATCGAAAACAAGCGAGGACTTTCTCCCTGGAGCCTCGTACG
>USMA01000249.1 GCA_900555765.1 uncultured Collinsella sp. | reverse complement strand
GCAGAACCACCTGGCCGCCCATGCCAGACGGCTCACACGTTACAAGCAGGTATTCCCCGCCCTCGTCGCTCTCAAACAAAACCACCCGATCATCAAACAACTCCATCGCGTCCCCTTTCTCTCGCTCTTATTTAGCAAAAGCATAGCAGGTAGATGGCTGTATACAGAACAGTTGTTCGTGTGTTTTCGATCGAGCTGTCCGCACGGCATGGTATGGGCCTGCGCACGAAATAGGGCGCTCCCGAAGGAGCGCCGTTGCATATCCCCTATGCAGCCAATTTACGCGCCCGGCTCGATCTTCTCGAGACCACCCATGTAAGGACGCAAGACCTCGGGGATCGTGATGGTGCCGTCGGCGCTCTGGTAGTTCTCCAGAATGGCGGCCATGGTGCGGCCGGCCGGCAGGCCGGAACCGTTGAGCGTGTGCAGGTAGCGCGAACCCTTAAAGTTCTCGGGGTCGCGATACTTGATGTTGGCGCGGCGAGCCTGGAAGTCACCGCAGTTGGAGCAGGAGCTGATCTCCTTGTAGGCGTTGTAGCTCGGCAGCCAGACCTCGACGTCGTAGGTCTGACGGGCAGAGAAGCCCAAGTCGCCGGTGCACAGGCTAATCACGCGATACGGAAGGCCCAGCTGCTGCAGCAGGTACTCGGCCTCGGCGGTCATGCTCTCGAGCTCCTCGTCGGACTCCTCCGGCTTAGCGAACTTGACCATCTCGACCTTGTCGAACTCGTGTTGACGGATGATGCCGCGGGTGTCGCGACCGGCGGAACCGGCCTCCTCGCGGAAGCAGGGGGTGAAGGCGGGGTAGCGGCGCGGCAGTGTGTCGGCGGCGAGGACCTCGCCGGCGTGCTGGTTGGTGAGCACGACCTCGGCGGTGGGGATCAGGAAGTTGTCGCCCGAGACGTGGTAGGCGTCGTCCTCGAACTTGGGCAGCTGACCCGTGCCAAACATGGTCTGACGCTTGACGACGATGGGCGGCCACCACTCCTTAAAACCACGGCTGGTGTGCGTATCGAGGAAGAAGTTGATGAGGGCGCGCTCCAGGCGGGCGCCGGCACCACCGAGAACGGTGAAGCGGCTGCCGGAGAGCTTGTTGCCGCGCTCGAAGTCGAGGATGTCCAGATCGGTGCCCAGATCCCAGTGCGGCTTAAAGTCGAAGTCGAACTCGCGCGGGGTGCCCCAACGACGGCGCTCAATGTTCTCGTCCTCGTCCTTGCCGTACGGCGTGGCATCGCAAGGAATGTTGGGCAGGTGAGCCATGAAGTCGTACTGCTCCTGCTCGAGGGCGGTACGACGCTCGGCCAGACCGTCAATCTTCTCGTTGACGGCGCGCACGGCCTCCTTGGCGGCCTCGGCCTCGTCCTTCTTGCCCTCCTTCATCAGGGCGCCGATCTTCTTGGACTCGGCATTGCGCGTAGCCTGGAGCTCCTCGACCTCGGTGATGACGGCACGACGCTCGTCGTCGAGCTCAAAGAACTTCTCGCGATCCCAAGACGTCTGGCGGTTAGCCATGGCGACATCGATGGCATCGGGGTTCTCGCGAACAAACTTGATATCAAGCATTAGATCCTCCGGCGATATACATTCCATTTAGGTTGCAACCTTGTACATGTATGGGCAAGTATATACTTATGAGCGTTTACGACCCAACTCAACTACGCAAGAAGGCACCCAATGGACGCAGTTTTTTCCTTTTTGTTTGGCACCCGCACCGGTTTTGCCATCCTTTTCGCCGGCGGCATCCTGTTATTTGCGATTCTTGCCTTTGTAATGGAGAAGCGTACCCATAAGATGTACGTCGACCGCGGACCCAAGTCCGAGGATGAGGAAGACAGCTTCTGGGACTAACCTGCCAAAAAGAGACAGGTTTATTTTGGTCGGTTTTATCTGGGCAAACGCAAGCGCCCCGCAACTGGAATTGAGCCAGTTGCGGGGCGCTTTTCGCTAAAAGGACAAAACCGCAGAAAATACCTGCCAATAATAAACCCGTCCTTTTTTGGTCGGTTTTACTGGAGAGTTGCGTCGATTGCCTTGACCAGGGCACTGCGCATGCCGGCGTCCTCGAGCGCAACGACGCCCTTGATGGTGGCGCCACCGGGCGAGCATACGGCATCCTTCATCGCCGCAGGATGCTGGCCAGTTGCAAGCTGCAGCTTTGCCGTACCCAGCACCATCTGGCTCACAATGCGATAGGCATCGGCACGCGGGATACCGTGCTTGACCGCTGCATCGCCCAGGGCCTCGATTGCCATGGCGACAAATGCCGGAGCGCAACCACCCACCGTGCCGCCCACAAACAGCAGGCTCGTATCGAGCTCGACCACCGCACCGAGCTTGCCAAGCAGATCAAGCACCACTGCGCTCTGCTCATCACTAAGCGTGGAAGCCTTCTCACAAGCGATGACACCCTCGCCCACCGAAACCGGTGTGTTGGGCACCGTCGAGATATGCGCGACGCCCGGCAGGACCTGCTCCCACTTGGCACTGTCCCAGGTCCAGGCAACCGACAGAACGACCTTTTTGGCAAGAGCATCCAGGGCGCTTCCATCAGCCATGGCTCCTTCCGCCAGCTTCCGGCACTCCTCCA
>USMA01000248.1 GCA_900555765.1 uncultured Collinsella sp. | reverse complement strand
GTCCCTACCAGGTGCATGTTGGCACGTTTTTGCTGGAGCAGGCGGGACTGCTCGTGCGCGCCACCGCCGGCGGCACCAAGGCCGTCATCGTGACGGACACCAACGTGGGTCCGCTCTACCAGATGCCTGTTAAGCAGCGCCTGGAGGCATCAGGCTACGAGGTGAGTATCTGCACCTTCGAGGCCGGCGAGGCCCATAAGCGCGCCGAAACCTATGTTGCCATTTTGGAGTTTGTGGCCGAGCACGAGCTTTCGCGCTCCGACGTGATCGTGGCGCTCGGCGGCGGCGTCGTGGGCGACGTGGCCGGCTTTGTGGCCGCCACCTATATGCGCGGCTGCAAGTTTGTGCAGATCCCGACGAGCCTGCTCGCCATGGTGGATTCGTCGGTGGGCGGCAAGACCGCCATCGACCTGGCTGCCGGCAAGAACTTGGCCGGCGCCTTTTGGCAGCCGAGCGTAGTTATCGCCGACGTGGGGTGCCTGGCAACCCTCACGCCCGAGCAGTTCGCCGACGGCTGTGGCGAGGTCGTCAAGCACGCCGTGATCGCCGACCCCGAGCTCTTCGCCGAGCTGGAGAAAACCCCGCTCACGCTGGAGCTGCTCAACCGCGATGTGGCCCGCGTAGCACTCATCATCGCCCGCAATATCGACATCAAGCGCGCCGTGGTCGTCGCCGACGAGCGCGAAACCAACCAGCGCAAGCTCCTCAACTTTGGACACAGCGCCGGACATGCCGTTGAGGCCTGCGAGCACTTTGAGCTCGGACACGGCAACTGCGTGTCGATCGGCATGGGCATCATCACGCGCGCCGCGGCCCTGCACGGCGTCTGCGACGCCGAACTTCCCGGCCGCATCGAGGAGCTCTGCGCCCGCCATGGTCTCAAGACCCGCTGCGAGCTTTCGGCCGACGCCATCTTTGCCGAGGCGCTGCACGACAAAAAACGTGCCGGTGACACTATCGACCTGGTGATTCCGCACGGCATTGGCCGCTGCAGCATCGACCGCACGCCGCTTTCCACTTTCCACGAACTCTTTGCCGAGGGCCTCGGCCAGAAGGGAGACGCATCCGCATGCTAGCCCGCATCACCCCGTCCCCGCTCAAGGGCACCGTTCCTGCCATCGCGTCCAAGTCGATGGCGCACCGTCTCATCATCTGCGCCGCACTCGCCAACGGCGAGACGCACGTCACTTGCAACACCACCTGCGCCGATATCGACGCCACGGTGCGTTGCCTTACGGCCCTGGGCGCTCGCATCGAGACCGTCGAGGACGGCTTCCAGGTCCACCCCACTATGAAGAGTATTGAGTTCGGCCTGCTCAAGGCACTTGCGGGCGGCACGCTCGACTGCGGCGAGAGCGGCTCCACGCTCCGCTTTATGCTGCCCGTCGCCTGCGCGCTGGGGGCAGAGGCAACCTTTGTGGGCCAGGGCCGTCTGGGCGCCCGCCCGCTCTCCCCGCTCTCCGATGAGATCATTGCCGCCGGCTGCGACCTGCAGGGGCGGGGCGGTTTTCCGCTCAAGACGAGCGGCCGCATGCGCCCGGGCACCTTTGTGCTGCCGGGCAACGTAAGCTCGCAGTACATCTCGGGCCTGCTGCTGGCAGCCCCGTTGCTCTCCCAGCCCTCCTGCGTGCAGGTGACCGGCCTCATTGAGAGCCGCCCCTACATCAACCTGACGATCCAGGCCATGAAGGCCTTTGGCGTCGAGGTCAACGTCGAGCGTATTCCCGCCAAGGACGGCCAGCCCGAGGTCACAAACTTCCGCGTGAGCAGCGGCTCGTACCGCACGCCCGGCAACGTAGCCGTCGAGGGTGACTGGTCCAACGCTGCCTTTTGGCTGTGTGCCGGCGCCATCGGCACCGACCCCATCACCGTCGAGGGTGTGTCCCTGAGCTCCGCGCAGGGCGACCGCAACGTGCTCGCCGCGCTTTCGCGCTTTGGCGCCCGCATCGTGCGCTCCACCAACGCCGCCACCGTGCAGTCCGACAAGCTCGCCGGCTTTGAGATGAGTGCCCACGACATTCCCGACCTTGTGCCTGTTATCTCGGCCGTGGCCTCGCTGGCACAGGGCCGCACCTTTATCCGCGATTGCGCCCGTCTGCGTATCAAGGAATCCGACCGCCTGGCCACAACCACCCGCGAGCTCACCGCGCTGGGCGCGCAGGTGCGTATTGCCGGCGACGACCTCATCATCAAGGGCGTCGATGCCTTCACCGGCGGTGAGATCTATTCGCACAACGACCACCGCATCGCCATGATGGCAGCCATCGCCGCAAGTCGCGCCACCGGCGAGGGCGTGATCCACGGCGCCGAGGCCGTCAACAAGTCCTATCCCGATTTCTTCGACCACTACCGCCTGCTGGGCGGCAAAGTCACACTCGAGGAGGAATAGCATGTCCTCGACCTTTGGCAACGTCTTGCACTTAAGCATCTTCGGCCAATCGCACTCCCCCGCTATCGGCTGTTCGCTCGATGGCATCCCGGCGGGTATCGCCGTGGACCAGGAGCAGCTGCAGGCTTTCCTCGACCGTCGCGCCCCCGGTCGCGACGAGACCGCGACCAAACGCCGCGAGGCCGACGCCGCGCATATCATCGCCGGTGTGGTCGATGGACACACCACTGGCGCGCCCATCGCCGCGATTATCGAGAA
>USMA01000247.1 GCA_900555765.1 uncultured Collinsella sp. | reverse complement strand
TTGGCAGCGGGTCGCGGGTTTGATCAGCGCAGTGTCTACCATGCGTTTAACGTCTACGAGCATATCGCCCGTGTGCTGACGGTGGCAGGGGAGCTTGCGCTGTGCGACGGCGTCGCGCCCTCGTCGAGCCTTATGTGGGCGGCGTTTTTGCACGATGTGTCCAAGCCCGATTGTTTCACGGTCGATCACGCCGGCAGCGGACACTTCTACGGTCATCCCGAGTTCGGCGCCAAGAAAGCGCGCGTCATTATGGATCGCCTGGCGCTCTCGCACGACCTGGTGCGCGACGTGTGCCTGCTCATCAAATATCACGACAAGCCGCTGCGCCCCGAGCGCTCCTGCCTGCTCAATATGATGCGCGCGCTTTCGGGCGAGGGCGCCGACACGCCGCGTTTGATGGACGAGCTCATGGATCTTAAGCGTGCCGACACGCTCGGCAAGGCCCCGTCGTGCTTCTATTACGTTGAGACGATTGAGGAGATGCGCGCGATGGCGCACGAGCTGCTGAAGGCGGGGGAGCCCTATACGCTCAAGATGCTCGCCATCAACGGCGGCGACCTGATCCGTGCCGGAGTCAAGCCCGGGCCGGAACTGGGGCAGCTACTCAACTCCGCCCTCGACGCCGTGATCGAAGACAACATCCCCAACGAGCGCGAAGCTCTTTTGGTCCATCTCAACTTGAATTAGCTACCTAGTTTACCTGCGTGTTCCATAACCTGCCGACAATTTTTCGGCAATTTGGAATTTCTTCTTGCGCTGACGTTTTTTGTCCCGTAATATATTTCCTCGCAGCACGGCAGTGCAGATGTCATGTGGCCCGTTCGTCTAGCGGTTTAGGACGCCGCCCTCTCAAGGCGGAGATCACCAGTTCGAATCTGGTACGGGCTACCACGCATCTGATACCCGGACTTCCTATGGAAGGCCGGGTTTTTTATTTTCAAACAACCGTCTGCAATTCCCGTTTGAACCAGAGCTTTGCGTTCTGCCTATGGCCCTTACGGGTACAATATCCAAGATATTTTGACTGTTAGAAGGAGTCTCATGACGGAGTCCTCTCAGCATACGTCTAAGCCCCAGGTCGAGGTTGAGGCCTCGGGCGGAGATGACAATAAGAGCGCACGCCGCGGCGCCATCTTTATCGGCGTCGTGCTGGTGGGTTATATCGTCTATCTGGTGGTAACCGGGCAGATGGGGCAGTTCTGGGCCGCTATGTCGCGCGTCCAGGCGTCATGGCTCGTTGTCGCGTGTCTTTGCATGTTCATGTACCTGTTCTTTGGCATTGTGGCCTATGCGATCGCCGTCTGGCTCGATCCCAATTCGCCCGTCGGCATCCGCGACCTGATCTCGGTCGAGGCGAGTGGCATCTTCTTTGGCAACCTGACGCCCATGATGATGGGCTCCACCCCGGCTCAGATCTATCGCCTGACCAAGGCCGGCCAAAACGTGGGCGAGGCCGGCGCCACGCAATTCACGCGTTTTATCGTGTACCAGTTTGGCCTGGTCGCCTGGGGCGCTATCCTGCTGCTCGCCCGTATGCCGTTTTTTGCCGAGCGCTATGGCGACATGACGCTGCTGTGCGTCTTTAGCTTTGGTGGGCACTGCTGCATCTTGCTTGGCATCTTCGCCGTCGCGCTCATGCCTAAGACCGTCACGCGCGTCGCCCATTGCATCATCAATTGGCTTGAGCGCATTGGTGTCTCGGCCACTAAGATCGAGGGATGGCGCGCCTTTGTCGATGGCGAGATCTACTCCTTCTCCGAGAAGTTTAAGCTTTCGGCCGGACATTTTTCTTCCATGCTGCTCACCGTGTTTATCACCATGCTGCAGCTCGCGTTTTTCTATCTGGTGCCGTATTTCCTGATGCTTGCCTTTGGCCACCACGAGGTCGACTTTTTTTCGGTCATGGCCGCGAGCGCTTTTGTCCAGCTGCTGAGCTCTGCGGTTCCCTTGCCCGGTGGAACTGGTGGCGCTGAGGGCGGCTTTGCATTGTTCTTGGGTCATTTCTTTGGGTCGGCTTCGACCGCCGGCTATCTGCTGTGGCGCCTCATTACGTTTATTGCGCCGACCATTTTGGCTGCGCCCCTGTTGGGACTTAAGAGTGCCCACAACGAGAGCATCCATGCGCGCTGGGATCGCGTGATGCGCAAGCTCGGCCGCACGCCTCAGACGCCCTCTGCGCCCACTAAGCCGCACCCCGCGAATGCTGTTACCGT
Source organism: uncultured Collinsella sp. (assembly GCA_900555765.1). Taxonomy (GTDB): domain Bacteria; phylum Actinomycetota; class Coriobacteriia; order Coriobacteriales; family Coriobacteriaceae; genus Collinsella. The sequence goes on along the minus strand of USMA01000247.1, from coordinate 438 downwards.
TGATCCCAATAAGCACGCTCAGAAGGCTTCTGGGACTGCTAAGCCGGCTCATAAAGCCTATGTGCGCCAGACAGGCGACGGTATTCGCGTATCTCCGTCGGCACTCAATAAGAAGAAGCACCCTAAGTCGCAGTAGGGCAGTCGTGCGTTCTTCATGATGCGGGGCATATTTGTGCTGTATGGGGGATAATCCTCTTACGTAGATTATCTCTCATCTGTTGATGAATGCTCGCATATCGAAGGGACACGCCCATGGCAACCAGCAAACCGCGTCTTGACCGCCGCATCGTTCGCAGCCGCAATGCCATCCTTTCGGCTTTCGAGCGCCTGCTCATGGAAAAGCCGCTGGCAGACATTACGGTGAGCGCCATCGCGCGCGAGGCCAATGTCGACCGCAAAACCTTCTACGTGCACTTTGGCACGGTTGACGGCCTGCTC
>USMA01000246.1 GCA_900555765.1 uncultured Collinsella sp. | reverse complement strand
CTTTCAAGCTATTGGGCTGCGGTCGTAGGTCTTAGTAATCGACCGCTGCCGGGCTGTTCATCCAGTCACTCACGAACGCACCGTAGCGGCCCTCGATAATGGCCTGGCGGGCGCGCTGCATAAGGTTGAGCAGGTAGTAGATGTTGTGCATCGACAGCAGAATGCCGCCCAGCATCTCCTTCTGCGTGACCATGTGGCGGATGAGCGCGCGGCTGTAGCCACCCGTGCACACCGGGCAGGAGCAGGTGGGGTCGATGGGGCCGTCGTCGTGCGCAAAACGCGCGTTGCGGAAGTTAAGGCGACCTTCACTGGAGAACGCCGTACCCATGCGGCCGGTGCGCGTCGGCAGCACGCAATCGAACATGTCGATGCCCACGCCCACACCGCGAACGAGGGTGGTGGGGTTGCCGACACCCATCAGGTAGCGCGGCTTGTGCTTGGGCATATACTCGCTCACGAGCGGCGCCAGGGTCTCGAACATGGTCTCGTGGTCCTCGCCCACCGAGTAGCCGCCAATGCCGTAACCGGGGAAGTCGCCGCACTCCTCCAGATGGCGCAGCGAGCGCAGGCGCAGATCCAGGTGCATGCCACCCTGGACGATGCCAAAGAGTGCCTGGTCATCGCGGGTGTGCGCCTTGTAGCAGCGCTCGGCCCACATGCTCGACAGCTCGACGGCACGCTCAACGTAAGCGCGCGTGGCGGGATAGCCCGGGCACTGGTCGAGCTGCATGCAGATGTCGGAACCGAGCTTCATGGCGATTTCCATGTTGTCCTCGGGCGTCCAGAACACGTGGCGGCCGTCGTAATCGTTGACGATAAAGCGCACGCCCTCATCGGTGAGCTTGACGGCGTCGTTGTGGCTGAAGACCTGGAAACCACCCGAGTCGGTGAGGATGGGGCCGTGCCAGTTCATAAACTTGTGCAGGCCGCCCAGCTCAGCAATGGTGTCCTCGCCCGGACGCATGGACAGATGATAGGTATTGGCAAGCACGATCTGGGCGCCGAGCTGCTTGACGGTCTCGGTAGGAATACCCTTGACGTTTGCCTTGGTACCCACGGGCATAAAGATCGGCGTCTCGATGTCGCCGTGCGGGGTATGCAGCACGGCGGCGCGCGCGTGCGTGGTCGGATCCTCGGCGATCAGGTCGAATTTAAAAAGGCTCTGGTCCATAAACTGGAACTCCTTGGTTGCGGTTCATACGCAAACCATTATACGGGCAACCCGCAAGAAGCACCGACTCGACAGAAACTGATGCATTAAATGACTAGTCGTCGGGGACAATCTTCAGCGCCATCTTGCAAGGGAGTGTCCCAATCTGCCGGCACTTAGGAACTGTCCCCAAGTGCCGACAAGAGTGTCCCTTTCGACCAGTCATTTAAGAACGTCCCCAATGACTACATCTGGGATCATTTTCAACAGCCAACGCAAACGCCGATGTTATGGTACCGACAGCGAAAACCCGCCAGAGCGAGCAAGGTGCCTTGAAACGAGGCGGCATTGACCTTCTGGTCATGCCGCCGAAGTTGAAAGGCAGATTGCCGCTCTGGCGGGTTTGCAGCGTCAAGTGGTTACGCGGTTTGGTAAAACCGCGTAACCCCTAAGGCCGCTGGCCCATTCCACCCTCGAGGGTGACGGTCTCGCCGTTCATGTACTTAAAGTCGGGACCGCAGAGCTGAACGACCACGCGGCCGATTTCCTTCTCGACGTCGCCGTAGTGGCCCGCCGGCGGCATGTGGACGTTGGCCTTGAACGCCTCGGGATAAGCATCCTGGAAGTTCTCGAGCGCAGCAGTCCAGGCAAGCGGGCACACGATGTTGACGTTGATGCCGTCCTTGCCCCACTCGGTGGCGGCGACGCGGGTCAGACCGCGGATGCCCTCCTTAGCGGCAGCATAGCTGCACTGGCCATAGTTGCCAAACAGGCCGGCGCCCGAAGCAAAGTTGACCACGGAGCCCTTGGTCTCCTTCAGGTGCGGATAGGCCTTCTGCATATACAGATAGGTGGCATACAGACCGGAATAAATGGCCAGGTTAAACTGATCCATGGTGTGATCGGCGATGGTCACGCCCGAGGCGCTGGCCTGAGCATTGTTGACGACGGCGTCGATGCGGCCGAACTCCTCAATGGCCTTGTCGATGACGTTCTGGACGACGGCTTCGTTGTCCTGACCGGCCGAAACATCGGCCTGAACAGGCAGAACCTTAACGCCATACTCGGCCTCGAGGGATTCCTTGGCAGCCTCGAGCTTGGCGACGTTGCGGCCGGTGATGACGAGGTTCGCGCCCTCCTTGGCAAATGCGATATCGATGCCGTAGCCGATGGAGCCAGCAGAACCGTCCTTAAGCGTGGCCTTACCGCCGCCGGTGACGATCACGGTCTTACCAGTGAAAAGTCACATACAAAGTCCTTTCAAATCGCGACGGGCACGCCCGCCGACTGCGCGTATCCAACTTCACGCGCCAAAAGCTGAGATGCAACTTTAGCGTGTTCAAGCAAAAATAAAAGACCGCGGTAGGCGAACGGCACACCGTCGATCGGCGAAGGGAATGTCAAGTACAAACTGGATAAAGCGGACAAGTTGTTGTTAACAGATCGAGCCATCGAACACGTATTGAAACTTAGCTGAGGAGCGCGGCATGACGGCGCGATTCT
>USMA01000245.1 GCA_900555765.1 uncultured Collinsella sp. | reverse complement strand
CCTTTTGCGGAAAAGAGCAGGGCCAGGTCCGTCGCCTCGTAAAGGGCCCGACCAACATCTTTATCTGTGACGAGTGCGTCGCCGCCTGTTCCGAGATCCTTGAGGAGTCGCTGGCTTCGGATTTTATGGACGCTGCTCGCAACGGCAATCTGCCGGGCTTCCTCAACGACCACGGCCAGGCTGCATCCCAGCCCGCCGTGGACCCCGAGGCCGAGGGCTTTGAGCTCGAGGACGACCGCCAGGTCATCACGCACGTGCCGACGCCGCACGAGATCTATGACGAGCTTTCGGCCTATGTTATGGGCCAGGAGGACACCAAGCGCGCCATGTCGGTGGCCGTGTACACCCACTACCGTCGCGTGATCGAGGGCGGTGCCGCGGTGTCCGCCTTTGACGAGGCATCGGGTATGGGCGGACAGTTTGACGACGATATGGACGAGGTGGAGCTTGCCAAGTCCAATATTCTGCTGCTCGGCCCCACCGGTACCGGTAAGACGCTGCTGGCCCAGACGCTTGCGCGCATCCTCGAGGTGCCGTTTGCCATTGCCGATGCCACCGCGCTCACCGAGGCTGGCTACGTTGGCGAGGACGTGGAGAACATCCTGCTCAAGCTCATTAATGCTGCCGATGGCGACATTGAGCGCGCTCAGGTGGGCATTATCTACGTGGACGAGATTGACAAGATCGCCCGCAAGGCTGAGAACCTCTCCATTACCCGCGATGTTTCGGGCGAGGGCGTTCAGCAGGCGCTGCTTAAGATTCTTGAGGGTACGGTGGCAAGCGTTCCGCCCACTGGCGGCCGCAAGCATCCCCAGCAGGAGCTGCTGCAGATCGACACGACCAACATCCTGTTCATCTGCGGCGGTGCCTTTGTGGGCCTGGACAAGATCATCGCCGACCGCGTGGGCAACAAGGGCGTGGGCTTTAACTCCGAGATCGCCGGCCCCACCTCGGTCGACGAGAACGACCTGCTGCGCCAGGTGCTCCCGCAGGACCTCAACGCCTTTGGCATGATCCCCGAATTCGTGGGCCGTACGCCCGTCGTCACCCAGACGCAGGCGCTCGACGAGGACGACCTGGTGTCGATCCTGATCGAGCCCAAGAACGCCGTGGTGCGCCAGTACCGTAAGATGTTCCAGCTCGAGGACGTCGATCTTGAGTTTGAGGACGCGGCCCTGCACGAGATCGCCCGCATGGCGCTCGCCCGCAAGACCGGCGCCCGCGGCCTGCGCGCCATCTGCGAGGACGTGCTGCAGCAGACGATGTTCGACCTCCCCAGCGAGGAGGGCGTTTCCAAGGTCGTTGTGACCGAAGCCTCCGTAAAGGGCGAAGAGCAGCCCCAACGCATCTACGGGTAAACCTGCCAAAAACGTGCTTGCAAATAGCCTCCGACCATCCGCGGTCGGAGGCTATTTTATATATACGCAATAACCCCAACTACCTGTGTTATTCTGTGTGTTTGTTTAAGCCTCGGCAAAGTCAATTCAGACTGAAGTAATCGATACCTAAGGGGAGGAATGTAGGCCCGATTTTCGTAGATTCCGCACGAGCCGAAGACCACTTAATGTGGTCTTCGAGCGAGCCCAGGACCTGACCGAGCGAAAATCGGGCCTACATTCCTCCCCGACGGGCAAGGGAGAGATATATGGAAGAGATGCCCAAGAACTACGATCCGTCGACCAACGAGCCGGCGATCCTGCAGAAGTGGCTCGACGGCGGCTACTACAAGCGCCGTGAGGGCGTGGGCGACTGCACCGTCACCATTCCGCCTCCCAACGTGACCGGCAAGCTCCACATGGGCCACGCCACCGACGACTCCATCCAGGACGCCATCATCCGTATGGCCCGCATGCGCGGCAAGTCCACGCGCTGGGTGCTGGGCACCGACCACGCCGGTATCGCCACGCAGACCAAGGTCGACAAGAAGCTCAAGAGCGAGGGCATCAGCCGCCTGGAGATCGGTCGCGACAAGTTTGACGACGCCTGCTGGGATTGGACCCACGAGTACGGCGGCATTATCGTCGAGCAGATCAAGCGCATGGGCTGCTCCGTCGACTTCGACAACGAGCGCTTCACCATGGACGAGGATTACGCCCAGGCCGTGCGTAAGGTCTTCTGCGACTGGTACCACGACGGTCTGATTTACCGCGGCAAGCGCATCGTCAACTGGTGCCCCAACTGCACCACCGCCATCTCGGACGACGAGGCCGAGTACAAGGACGAGAAGGGCCACCTGTGGCACCTGCGCTACCCGCTGACCGAGCCGGTCAACGGCCAGGATTACATCGTCGTCGCCACCACGCGCCCCGAGACCATGCTCGGCGATACGGGCGTCGCCGTCTCCCCGAAGGATCCCGAGAAGGCCGCCTTTGTGGGCAAGACCGTCAAACTCCCCATCGTCGACCGCGAGATTCCCATCTTTGAGGATTGGCATGTCGACGCCAACTTTGGCTCCGGCTTCGTTAAGGTCACCCCTGCCCACGACCCCAACGATTACGCTATGGGTCAGGCTCACGACCTGCCGCAGATCAATATCTTCGATGAACACGCGGTGGTCGTCGAGGGCTACGGCGAGTTCTTCCTGATTCTGGGCGACTCCGGTGTCGGCAAGAGCGAGACGGCCATTGAGCTCGTCAAGCGCGGCCACCGCCTGATC
>USMA01000244.1 GCA_900555765.1 uncultured Collinsella sp. | reverse complement strand
CGTGGGCGTCATGTAGTAGCTGATGAGGCCCCAGGAGCACACACCGGTGATCTCGAAGAAAACGAGCTGGCCGACGATGGTGGAGCTGTAGGCGAGACCGGCCATGGCGCCGATGAACGTGGAGAAGTACACGTAGAAGCGACGACGGGGCGCGTCGGGATGCTCCTTATTCTTATCGCTCATGTACGGTAACGAATAGATGACGACGAGCAGGCCGATAGCGACGAACGCGGGTGCGAGCAGCGTGCTCATCCGGTCGAATATGAAGCCCATGACCAAGGTCTGGCCCATACTCGCCCAGGTTACATCGACCGCGTTCATGCCGTTTCCGGCAAACGTCGCGGCCAAGCCAACGGAAGCGACCGTGGCGATGCCGCCGGCAAAGGCGCAGATCCATTTAGGGTAGGGACGCGGCAGCATGACGATGAGCAGGGAGCCCAGCATGGGGACGGCGATCGCCACCATGGCAAAGAGGGACAAGCTCGATTCGATTGACATAGTTTCTCCCTTCTCCCTACACGCCTACGACGACGAAGACGAACGCGAGGACCGCGATGCCGACGACGGCCCAGGTCTGGTTACCGAGCACCTTGAAGCGCGAACGGGAAACGGAGTTCTCGAGCACGCCGCAGACGACGAAATCGACCAGGCACTTGACGAGGAAGACGACGGCGCCCACGAGAGCGGTGACGCCGATGGTCGCGGGCTCTCCCCAGGGGATGAAGATGGAGGTGAACCAAGCGACGACCACGACCTGCTTCATGCCCATGGCGAGCTTCATCATGGCCAGGGACGGGCCGGAGAGCTCGGCGAGCGGGCCCTCCTGGAGCTCCTGCTCGGCTTCGGCCTGATCAAACGGCAGCTTGCCGAGCTCCATGTAACAGGCGGCCGCGAAGGCGACGCCGGCGAGGATAACGGCGACGACGCTCGAGACGTTGCCCGTAACGATGTGCTGACCCATGGTCGCAATGTCCGTGGAGCCGCACACGATGGCGACGGTGAACAGCGCGATGAGCATGGACGGCTCGATGAGCACGCTCATGAGGAGCTCGCGGATACCGCCGAAGCCCGCGTAGGCGTTGGAGGAATCCACGCCGGACAGCGCGAAGAAGAAGCGGGACAGCGCGAGCGCGTACATGATGGTGATGGCGTCACCAAAGACGGGCATGGGGCTCTGGAGCGTGAACATGGGCAGGCCCATGGCGAGCATAAACGACACCGCGAGGAACAGCGGCGGCATGATGCGCAGCACGAAGCTCGAGTCGGAACTCACGGACTCGGGACGCGCCATGAGCTTCGCGAGGTCCCGGTAATCCTGAAGGATGGACGGACCGCGGCGATTGTGCATCTTCGCGCGAATCACACGGGCGAGGCCGGAGAAGAAGGGCGCGACCAGCATGACCACGAGGCCCTGCGCCATCGCAAGAACGATGTTCATAATATCCTCTCCCCTCTCTAGACCATGACCACGGCGAGCACGAGGAAGACCACGAGCGCCGCGACGATGTAGCAGATGTATACGGAGTAGTTGCCGCCCTCGATCTTGGAGGCGAGGCCGGCCAGCTTGTCGGCACCCTCGCTCGGTGCATCGACCAGGAAACGGTCGGGCAGGGGCTCGACGCCCTGGGCGACACCGGTGAGCTTCTGGAACACGTGCGCGATGGACCAGCAGATCTTGGTGCATACCTCGCGCAGGGTGTAGAGCGGGCCCATGAAGAGCTCTACGTCGGACGCGAAGCTCGTGGCGACGACGGGCATGTGCTCGTTGGGCTCGTAGCCGCACGCCCAAGGGTCGGTCTTCTTAGCGGGGGCCTTGGCGCCGAGGCAGGACCTCAACGCGAACGCGAGGCCGGTGAGGACCACGAGCGCGATGGCGATCGCGGGGGTGGAGGTGGCGGCACCGGAAATCTCGTTCACGAGAGACACGCCCGAGGTGGCTGTGACGGCGGAGCCGGCAAGCACGCTCTGGGCGACGTCGCCCAGAACCGGGGCGATGACCGGGGAGCCGATTCCCAGTACCACGCAGATGGCCGCGAGGAGCATCTGCGAGAACAACATCGGAGCCGGGGACTCCTTGGCGTTCGCGGCCTCCTGGGAACGAGGGCTGCTCGCGAACGAGACGCCGTAGGCCTTCACGAAGCACGTGACGGCCAGGGCACCGGTGATGGCGAGGGCGGCCGCGGAGGCGACGGCGAACACCATGACGACCGGGTCGGAGAGCGTCGAGATGTTGAACAGGGACTGGTAGGTGAACCACTCGGAAACGAAGCCGTTGAGCGGCGGGATGGCCGAGATGGCAAGGGCACCGATGAGGAAGCAGACGGCCGTGACCGGCATGCGGCGGAACAGACCGCCCATCTTCTCCATGTTGCGCGTACCCGTGGCATAGAGCAGGGAGCCCGCGCCGAGGAACAGCTCGCCCTTGAACATGGCGTGGTTGAGCGTGTGGTAGAGGGCGGCCATGAGCGCGATCGTCGCGATGACGTCGTTGCCCAGGGCGTGCGCCGTCATGGACGCGCCGACACCGAGCAAGATGATGCCGATGTTCTCGACGGAGTGATAGGCAAGCAGGCGCTTGATGTCGTGCTCGTGGAGGGCGTAGACGACACCCAGGACCGACGAGATGGATCCGAAGACCAGGACCATGAGGCCCCACCAGAGCTGGACGC
>USMA01000243.1 GCA_900555765.1 uncultured Collinsella sp. | reverse complement strand
GGTGATGGTGCCCGCCGCCATGCCCGCCGTCACACTACTCGATAGGCCCGCAAGCAGCAGCGCCCCCGCAAAGATTGTCGAGCTCGCCGGGCCCAGAATGGGGGAGAGCGTGTCCGCTGCGACGGCGAGGTCGTCTACGACAATGCCGTGCGCAAAGAAGGTCGTTGCGGCCAGGATGACCATGGCCGAGTTGATTGCCCAGCCCACGCCCATCGAAAAGAGCGTGTCGAAGAGCTCATAGCGTAGACGCTCTTCGATAACTTTCTCGCCTTGGCCTTCAAAGTGCATGGATTGGATGACCTCGGAGTGCAGGAAGAGGTTGTGGGGCATAACGACCGCACCCAGGACACTCACGATAATCGCGGCCGAGCCGCTGGGCATACTGGGTGTGATCCAGCTTGCGGCGGCCTGCGGCCAGTCGACCTTGACCAGCGCAAGCTCGGCCAAAAACGAGAGTCCTACCACGCCTACGAAGGCGATAATCCATCGCTCGGCGCGCTTGTAGGAGCTCGTCATGAGCATCGCCATCGATACTGCCGCCACGATGACGCAGCCCGCGCGCACGGGCAGCCCAAAGAGCATCTGGAGCGCGATCGCACCGCCCAGGACTTCGGCCATGGTGGTGGCGATGGTCGCGAGATAGGCACTGCCGAGCACCGCGCGCCCAACGAAGCGGGGGAGGTAACGTGTCGTGGCCTCGGCAAGACAGGCGCCCGTGGCGATACCCAGGTGTGCCGCGTTGTGCTGCAGCGCGATGAGCATAATCGTGGACAGCGTGACGATCCACAGCAGCGCGTAGCCAAACTGCGAGCCCGCGGCCATATTGGAGGCCCAGTTGCCCGGGTCGATAAAGCCGACGGTCACGAGCAGCCCGGGGCCGATATGCCGCGCAATGTCTAGGCCTCCGTGACCACCAGTGCGTCGGGAGCCAAAGTGTTGTTTGAGATGGTTGAGCATGGTGCGCTCCTGTGTATGGGCGGCGTGGCGTCGCATCTGGGTCGTGCGGCGCCACGCGTCGGATTTGGGTTGGGGCTACTTGCGCGCTTTGCCCTGATTGGCCACGGCGTTGATCTTGGCGGCGATGGTCGCCGGGTCGCCGATGTAGCGCTTGTCGATGACGTTGAAATCGGTGTCGAAGGTGTAGACGAGCGGCACGCCGGTGGGGATGTTGACCTTGAGGATCTCCTCGGGCGTGAGGTGCTCGAACTTCATGACGAGAGAGCGCAGGGAGTTGCCGTGTGCGGCGATGAGTACCCGCTTGCCGGCGAGCATCTGGGGGCGAATCTCGTCTTCGAAATAGGGCCAGGCGCGGGCAATCGTATCCTTGAGGCACTCGGTATAGGGCAGCTGATCGGGTGCGACATCACGGTATTGCTCCTGGGCGTGGGGGTCGCGCGCGTCGTCCGGCTCGAGCGCCGGCGGGCAGACGTCGAAGGAGCGGCGCCAGATGAGCACCTGCTCGTCGCCGTGCTCCGCCGCGGCATCGGCTTTGTTGAGACCCTGCAACGCTCCGTAGTGGCGCTCGTTGAGCTTCCACGATTTGATGATGGGCAGCCACTCGCGATTCATCTGGCCGAGCACGATGTTGAGGGTGTGGATTGCGCGCTTGAGGCGCGAGGTGTAGCAGACGTCAAAGTCGAAACCGGCTTCTTTGAGGGCACGGCCGCCTGCGGCGGCTTCTTCGCGGCCCGTGTCGGTGAGCTCAACATCGGTCCAGCCGGTGAACAGGTTGAGTTTGTTCCACTCGGATTCTCCGTGCCGGATAAGGACGAGTTGCATCGTCTGTTGGTCTGTCTGGTGTGCCATAGGGGCCTCCTTAATGTGGCACGGCGTGCGTGCCGTTTGCTTGACGCCGCAAATGATACCCGTTTTAGGCTAAAAAGTTAACCAAGACTAACAAAATTGCCGTATTTGAATGGGATGGTGAAAGGGGATTGCCGAAATGTCTTGATCTGTAACAACTAGGGATGGAAATTGGGCCTAGGTGTTACAGATCGAGACAGGAAGAAATGGTCCTATGGAAAATCTCGATCTGTAACAGCTGACCGCCAAAACCGGCCCTTCGTGTTACAGATTGAGACATTCGGAACCGTCTCTCGAAAACATCTCAATCTGTAACAGTTAGTCGTCGAAATTGGGTCTTCCTGTTACAGATTGAGATGTTTGAAGCGGTGGGCTTACGGGCCGAACCTGGGGCCCTTGTTGTCGCCCTTGAGGTCGGCGGTGTCCACTCGTAGGGCGTGCGTTACGCGATTGTTTCGAAACGGGTGGGAAACACAACGGGCCGGCGATGCTCCTAGTATGCCTATTCAATTGACTGTCTAAATATCTAGGGGAGGATCGCGATGCAGGCAGATTCCGTTCAGCAGCAGGGCCTTTATCGCCCCGAATTCGACCACGATGCATGTGGCATCGGCGCGCTTGCCGATATCAACGGTGAACGTCATCACCAGATTCTGGACGACGCACTGTCCATTCTGGTCAACTTGGAGCACCGCGGCGGCACGGGACTCGAGAAGAACACCGGCGACGGCGCTGGCATCCTGTTCCAGGTTCCGCATCACTTTTTCCGTAAAGAGGCTCAAAAGTGCGGCCAGATTCTGCCGGCAGAGGGCGCCTATGGCGTGGCCATGCTGTTCTTCCCGCAGGACGACAAGGGCGTAGAGGATGCCCG
>USMA01000242.1 GCA_900555765.1 uncultured Collinsella sp. | reverse complement strand
TCGCCGCGCCAAGGTGGATTACGCACACGCCGAGTAACATGTTGGTCGCTGTTGGCACCTGGGCATAGGCCCGCCCGCCAGGCTTTTCAATCCAATGTCTCGCAGAGCCCCCGGAAAGCGTTTCGCTCGCTTTTCGGGGGCTTTTGTCGTTGCGTCTCTATTCATCTATTCAAAAACATGCGCATATATAAAATCGGATTTCAAATCATGCGGCGGCTCTATGGGGTCCCGTTTTTGGGTACAGTGTTGTCCCGATATTGAGCTTGGGGGATATATGAAAGATGAGACGATGGGCCAAGAGGATGCGGCCCAAGATGCAGAAGCTTGCGCTGAGGCCTTGGAGAGCTTAGACCGGATTTCACTCGATGAGATTGCGTTTGACGATTCGGGCGTTGATGTGCAGGATGAGCCGGAAGCCGAGGCGCAGTCCGATGGTCAGGATGCAGACGACGTTGAGCCTGCCGAGGATGAGGCAGATCACGAAGACACCGAAAGCGAGGCCGGCAACCAGCCCGAATCCGACACGGGCGAGGAAACCGTCTTGCTCGACAGCTTGCCGGCCGAGGATTCGCTGACCCGCGAGCTTCCTGGCCTGGGTTCCGCACCAGCCGTGGACGAGACCATCGCCATGGGCGATATTCCCCTGCCGTCCGTTCCCTCGGCACGCGAGGCCGAGGTTCGTCATCGTAAGATGTCGCCCAAGCGCCGCAACCTGATGGTCGCCGGCGTTGTGGCCGTCGCGCTCGTCGCCGGCGGCGCAGGCTATGCTGCCTGGAACGGATATCAGCAAGAGCAGGCTGCCGTGCTTGCCGCAAACGCCCATACCATGATGTCGGTGCAGATCGGCGTGCATGCCGCGGGCCTCGACTGCTCAACTGGCTCCAAGATTCCCGTGCAGGTGAGCGGACAGGATTCCGACGGTTCTTCCGTGAGCGAAACGCTCTACGTTGACGAGCATGGTCGCGGCATTAAGCTGCTGCCCGGCGATTACACGTTCTCCATCGCCGCCTCCCCCATCGCGGCCGACGGCACCATCTACACCGTCCCGACCACCAAGGCCCAGGTCACCATTAAGAGCGATGGGCAGGATTTGAGTGCCCAGGCCACCTTTAAGCTTAAGGTGCCTTCGGCCGACACGGTGACTGACGACCAAATCGATGCCGCCGCCAAGTATGCCAAGGAAGGCGGCGCGAGCTCCACCGCCACCGCCAAGGTGCTCCAGCAGGCGGCAACCGCGCGGCGCGACGCCGCCGTCAATGCCGTGAGCGCGCAAAAGGCACAGACGGCCCATGATGCCGACGCCCGTCACAAGGCAACCGACCTCTACCAGCTCGATATCCCCGTCGAGTGGTACGGCAAGGTCGAGACTTGGCAAAATGGCAGCACGCTATGCATCTATCTTGCCGGCGACAGCGATACGCCGATTGTGACGCTCGTCGCGGTGCGCGAGGGCGAGAGCTTTACGCCCGATGAAGGCGATACGGTTTTGGGTGCGGCCAATCTAGGCAACGGTTATACCGTCTACGCCAGCGGCCCCGTCTATCCGTACGTGGTGCCCCAGACCATCAACGGACGGACGCAGAACCCCGTGTCAACCTACCCCATGGACACGGCCATTGAGCTTGTCGAGCTTACGACCGGCAACCGCTACACCTATAGCCAGATCAAGAACGTACTGGTCGGCAAAGACGGCAAAGCCGACGCCGCGACCAAACTCGAGACCGACTACCTCGCCCAGATCCTGCTGCCGAGCATCAAAGCCCAGGACTAGCCGGGCGCACCATGGTGCTCCCCAACCGTGATGAAGGAGCCAGGAGGTCCTGACCCCACAGGCCCATAGATGATTAGGCAAGGAGCCACTTCCATGCGGGCATAACGTGTACCACACCGTGCTCGCATGGAATATCGGTCTGTTCATCCATGGTAACGATTGCCGACTCGCCAAGATCAAACTGGGCCATCGAGGCATCAAGCGCGGCAATTTCGCGCTCGCGCGTTTTCTCACGTGCCATATCCGAACTCACCTGAATCAGGCTATAAGCCCGCATGAGAAGCGCGTCCCCAGCCACAAAGTCCACCTCATGGCTTTTGCTCTTCTCTTTGATTAGCAGGCGGCAGACCGAGCCGGTCCTCACCGCGGGAGTCCTTCTTCTTAGCGCATCGAACACTGCGGTCTCGAGCCTCTGGCCCTGGTCCAATGCCGATGCGGGAGAGAATGCTCCAAACATCGCAGGGTCGACAGCGTAGACCTTAGACGCAGACCGCATGTTATTTGCCAGTGAACGCGTGAACTCCGGCACAGAAAATAACAGGTAGGCGTCTTCATAATACTCAAGTAAATCGCTGAGCGAATTACGGCTGACGGGTATCTGTCTGCTCTTGAACTCGTTGTACACTTTGTTCACTGACAGTTCTCGTCCCGAAGATGCCATACATCGCGTCAAGAACAGCGATGCCAGGCGAGGGTTCTTGACGTCGTACCGTTCAACGACGTCCATGGCGACCGTTCGCGAAGCATATTCCTGTAGCAGCTGAATCGCGTCTGCAGGCGTCTGCTCAAGTGTCGCGATGAATCCCCCTCGTTCAAGATACCCGATCAGATGATGCCGAAGCAGCGCCGCATCGCTCGGAGAAAAGGTCGCATCTGGCTCGGGAGCGCTCCCCGTCTAAGATCGACCG
>USMA01000241.1 GCA_900555765.1 uncultured Collinsella sp. | reverse complement strand
CTGGGCATGGCCGTCGGCTATGAGGCCGTTCAGAAGAAGCTGATCGCTGCTACGCAGGAGATTATCGCCGCTGACGGTCCGTCCGCCGAGCTCAAGGCCGCCGGTCAGGCTTGGATCGACTCCGTCAACGACGCCGAGGCCTCTAAGACCGCTGCCGCCGCCTACGTTGCCGAGCTCGAGAAGTGCGGCTGCGACGCTTCCAAGGCGATCCTCGCCGACAAGGCTTACCTCACCAAGAAGTACTTCTGGATCTTCGGTGGCGACGGTTGGGCCTACGACATCGGCTTCGGTGGCCTGGACCACGTCCTGGCTTCCGGCCACAACGTCAACGTCTTCGTCTTCGACACCGAGGTCTACTCCAACACCGGCGGTCAGGCCTCCAAGGCTTCGAACCTGGGCCAGGTTGCTCAGTTCGCCGCTGCCGGTAAGGTGACCAAGAAGAAGTCTCTGGCCGAGATTGCTATGAGCTATGGCTACGTCTACGTGGCGCAGGTCGCCATGGGCGCCAACCCGGCTCAGACCCTCAAGGCCATCCACGAGGCCGAGGCCTACGACGGCCCGTCCCTCATCATCGGCTACAGCCCCTGCGAGATGCACTCCATCAAGAAGGGCGGCATGCAGAACTGCCAGGCCGAGATGAAGAAGGCTGTCGAGTGCGGTTACTGGAACCTCTTCCGCTTCAACCCCGAGGCTGCTGCCGGCAAGAAGTTCTCGCTCGATTCCAAGGAGCCCGCGGGCGGCTATCAGGAGTTCCTGATGAACGAGGCCCGTTACGCTTCGCTGACGCGTTCCTTCCCCGAGCGCGCCGAGGAGCTCTTCAAGGAGAACGAGCAGGCCGCTATGGACCGCTACGCTCACCTGCTGAAGCTCAAGACGGTGTACAACGAGGCCTAGGTCTCCCACCGCAGGATCTGAGGGCTAACCTTCGCGGACGTCCTCGGACATGAAAGAACCCCCGCTGCGCACTTCGTGCGGCGGGGGTTCTTTCGTCCTGCGGAGTGTCCGCGAAGGTCAGCCCTCAGATCCTGCTACGACTACGTCCTTGGATTGTGGGGCTGAATGAAGGACGTGGTTGTGGGGGCCTTTGTCCCGGTCGCTGTTTCGCGGCTTTGCCGCGAAACCTCGCGCCACTTTGGGGATGGATGGGGGGATGCGGTTGTTGCGGTGTCTTATCCCTTTGCTTTTTCGCGCCTGTGGCGCGAAACGCACACCGCTTTGGAGCGGGGTGGGGATGCTGCTGTGTGCGTCTCCAGCCCTCTGATTCTTACTTTGGGTTCCGCGATGGGACGTTGTTGGTCTGCCTGGTCGGTTTACCTCGTCTCGCCGCTTTCTGTGCGTAGGCGGTAGCCGTGGACCAGATCGCTGATGGCCGGCCAGGGAATCTGGCGATCGACCCAAAACTGCAGCTGTACCAGATAGCGCTCGGTGGCGCGGGTGAGAGCGGCAAACTGATCGTGAGTCTCTACCTGGGCGTAGAGGTCGCGGCTGCGAGCAAGGATGGCGGTCGTATCGTCCATCTTGCCGGTAACGTCGAAGGCGCCTGAGAACCAGTCGCATAGGCGTGCGGCGCTGTTGTTGAGGGTCGCTAGGTCGGCGGTGTCGCCGTTGACGTTTTCGGTTGCCTGGGCACGCAAGAGGGTGAGGGCGTCGGCCGCGTTCATGCAGTAGCCGACGGTGAAGTTCCAGACTGCGAACTCGCGGCCGGTGTCGAGCTTGCGGCGGCGCATGTAGTCGATGTCACGGGGCTCCTCGAGCATCATTTGATCGGCGAGGGCCTCAAGTGCAGTGGTGTACTCGGCAAGGTCGAGCGTGAGCAGGGTGTTGATATCCATCATCTTTAGGCCTCCGCTTCGATCTCGACGATTTCGTTTTTAATGTACATGCCCTGGTTGTCCCAGACATTGCGGCAAGCAGTGGCAAAGCGCTCGCGGTCGGCCTCGCAGATGCGGGCGAACATGTTGCAGGTGCCAAACGGCTCACAGACGTCAAAGAAGATGCAGATTGACGACCATCCGCCATACCAGCTCACCGCACCGGCGGGCTCGTGAAAGACGGGGTTCTCGATGTGCTCGTAGTTGGCGATGGGACCCGAAACGGGATAGGTTACCTCGGCATCGCAGATCTTGGCCGAGAAGATACGCGACTCGACCGGACAGGACGATTCGAACAGCTTGCATGCTTCGGGAGCCTTGTCCCAGAGCATGTCGGCGAGAAACGTCTCGCCATTCAGCGTGATCTTGAGCATTTTTGTCATAGTAAGGACCTCCTCAATCCGTCGCTCAAGGGGTTCGCTGGCGGATAAAGGAGAAGACAGCCACGGGGTCGCCGAACCCAAACTTCACGACAGGTGTCTGTCGCCCCAGCCCGTACTGTTCTTCGCTAAAGTATCATGCTGCAAACGTTAGCACAATATCGAATTTCATTTTTCTTAGCCATATGCCGACCCTGCGCACCGCCATCACGCGTTTGCGGTATGACGCAGAGCGACCGTTATTCTTATTGATGGATGAAATGCCCCTTGTTTTTGTCGGGGTGCATACTCGTCTTAGAAGTGCATAGAATCTCGTATAGTGCGAGTAAGATAGTGCGCTGTCCGTTTTGTGTTTAGCTTAGATATAGTTTGCTTAATCTGGTCTAATCCCTGCTCTATTTATATTAAGTTGCTCGTAAATGGCGTAGGTATGCGTAAGCTGGGCTTCTTTGCGCTGGGC
>USMA01000240.1 GCA_900555765.1 uncultured Collinsella sp. | reverse complement strand
ACAATCCGGATATGGATTTCGTTCCGCGCACCTTTATCTTCGGCTCCAAGGCCGCACCGGGCTACGCAGTAGCGAAAAAGCCCATCCAGCTGATCAACTCCATCTCCAAGATGATCGACAACGATCCGGCAGTACGCGACAAGCTGAAGGTCGTATTCCTCGAGGACTACAAGGTATCTCTGGCTGAGATTATCATGCCGGCCGCCGAGGTTTCCGAGCAGATCTCCATCGACCAGGCAATTGTCGAGACGGGTCAGAAGAACTTCTACTTCCTCGATGCCGAGCCGCATATTCCCAATCCTGCCGACATCATCGTCTCTCACCGCTTTGCCAAGCTTGTAAAGGCACTGTCCGCCAAGTTCCAGTACGTCATCTTTGATACTCCCCCGGTCGGCTCCTTCATCGATGCTGCCGAGATCGCAAGTCTGACTGATGGCACGCTGTTCGTGGTGCGCGAGGACTTCACCAAGCGCGAGGAGGCGCTCAACGCCATCGGTCAGCTTAAGAAGTCCGAGAAGGTCAAGCTCATCGGTACCGTTATGAACTACTGCGAGACCGAGACCAGCGAGTACTACTACTCCTACTACACCAAGGACGGTAAGAAGGTGAAGAAGGGCTCCGACGATCAGGGGACTTCCAAAAAGGGCATCTTCACCAACCGAGCAAACGTTTAGTTGATTAAGGCTGACCTATGCGTGACATTCATTGCCATATCTTGCCGGGTGTAGACGACGGCGCCGCCGATCTCGATGAGAGCTTGGCGATGCTCGAGGCTGCCAAGCGGGCCGGTGTAACCAGAATCGTTTGCACCCCGCACTGTCGTGATCCCTATTTTGATTACGACAAGATGTGGGATGCCTTTGAGCTGCTGCGCGATAACGCTGACGGTTTTCCGCTCCAGATGGGCTTCGAGGTCAACCATCGAAAGCTCGTTGAGCTTGGTATCGATGCCGCGGAGCACTTGCATTTCGATGGAACCAATGAGTTCCTGCTTGAGCTTTCGACGCATGCCGATGCGTATGCGTTTAGAGAGTACGAGAACACGATTTACGATTTGCAGTGCCGTGGCTACCAGGTGATCATCGCTCATCCTGAGCGCTATCGTGCGGTTCAAAAGGATGTAAGCGTGGCGGAGCGCCTGGTCGATATGGGCTGCAAGCTGCAGGCTTCGGCGGACTTTATTGCCGGCGGTCGCTTTGGTCGCGAGAAAAAGCCGGCACAGCGCCTGTTCGATCAGAACCTGTACAGCTTCATCGCGAGCGATGCCCATAACGTGGGTCATTACGACTGCCTGGCGAAGGCTCGCGCGAAGTTTAGCGTGCGCGGAGCTCATTTTCGCTAAAATCTGTCCCTAACGTTCGCATTGAATGAAAGGGCAGCATGGATATCCAACTTAAGACGGGATGCTTTGATGACGCGGCGTTGGTGCGCCGCGTCGTTTTTATGGACGAGCAGGGCTACGAGAATGAGTTCGACGCTATCGACGAGGATCCGAACTGCATTCATGTGACGCTCTATGTAGACGGCGAGCTTGCCGGTTGCTCGCGCGTGTTTCCCGAAGAGCTTGAGCGCGCGGCTGACGCAGAGGCTCCAGTGTCGCCGGCGTGCGACTTGGACGAAGGCGTCGCGGCGGGGGAGACCTACATTATGGGGCGCGTGGCCGTGTTGCCGAGCATGCGCCGTCGCGGTCTGGCGAGCAAGATCGTCGAGGCCAGTGATGCCGCCGCGTGTGATGCCGGTGCCAAGCTCATAAAACTGCATGCGCAGGAATACGTGCTGCCACTCTATGCCAAGGCGGGTTACGCGCAGATCGCGCCGGTAGATTACGAGGATGAAGGTCAGCCCCACGCCTGGATGGCCAAGCGGGTCGAGGGTGGCAGATAGGGACGTTCCTTTTCTGCCGGCAGTTGGGGAC
Organism: uncultured Collinsella sp.; assembly: GCA_900555765.1. Taxonomy (GTDB): domain Bacteria; phylum Actinomycetota; class Coriobacteriia; order Coriobacteriales; family Coriobacteriaceae; genus Collinsella. The sequence goes on along the minus strand of USMA01000240.1, from coordinate 816 downwards.
ACTCCTTGGCAATTGGCGCATCGGAACGCTTAGACATACAGTTTTTCGATTCCGTATGTATATATGCGCGCTAATGGGTTATAAAATCTAAGTCTGAACATAGCAGGTCTGCGATTCGGCTCGGGCGACCGGGCCGTTTTTGCGGACGGGGGTAGCGCGAAAGGACTGCACATGCGTCAATTTAAGACCGAGAGCAAAAAACTGCTCGACCTCATGATCAACTCCATCTACACCAATAAGGAAATCTTCCTGCGCGAGCTTATCTCTAACGCGAGCGACGCCGTCGACAAGCTCAACTTTAAGAGCCTGCAGGATCCGAGCGTCAAGATCGACCAGGGCGACCTGGCCATTCGCGTCTCCTTTGATAAAGACGCCCGCACCATTACCATCTCGGATAACGGCATTGGCATGACCGCCGAGGAGCTCGAGCGCAATCTGGGCACCATCGCCCATTCCGGCTCCGAGGAGTTTAAGACCGAAAACGCCGAGCAGCAGGGTTCGGATGTCGACATCATCGGTCAGTTTGGCGTGGGCTTCTACTCGGCTTTTATGGTTGCCAGTCATGTGAAGGTCGTCAGCCGCGCCTATGGCGAGGATGTCGCCCATGTGTGGGAATCCGACGGTCTTGAGGGCTACACCATCGAGGGCGGCGAGCGCGCCGAGCACGGTACCGATGTCATCCTGACGCTGCGCGAGAATGAGAAGCTCGATGCCGACGGCGAGGCCGAGACCTACGATCGCTTCCTGACCGAGTGGGGCCTCAAGAGCCTGATTCAGCAGTACAGCAACTATGTGCTCTACCCGATTCAGATGATG